>JAWOEM010000132.1:0-4805 GCA_046482785.1 Salinivirgaceae bacterium | reverse complement strand
AATGCGATGGCGTAAAGTTCCACCATCGGTTATTGTAAGAGCACTTATTGAGGGATCCAAAGCCGGATTGGAACTAAATCGAGACGAATTGGAGGCGCATTATTTAGCAGGTGGCCATGTAGAGCACGTTGTGCATGCGTTGGTTTCGGCTAGTAAGGCAAATATCGACCTTTCATTTAAAATGGCTACAGCAATCGACCTTGCAGGTCGCGATGTGTTTGAAGCTGTGCAAATGTCGGTTAATCCTAAAGTGATTAACACAAAACCGGTAACCGCTGTTTCGAAAGACGGTATTCAGCTTATTTGTAAAGCACGGGTTACGGTACGAGCCAATATTAAACAACTTGTGGGAGGAGCCGGTGAAGATACTGTACTTGCACGTGTTGGTGAGGGAATTGTTTCCTCAATTGGTTCTTCAGCAGATCACAAAGCCGTACTCGAAAATCCAGACAATATCACACGAGTTGTGCTTTCTAAAGGTCTCGATGCCGGTACTGCATTTGAAATTTTATCCATTGATATTGCCGATATCGATATAGGAAAAAATATTGGTGCTGTTCTGCAAATTGACCAGGCCAATGCCGACAAAAATATAGCACAAGCACGTGCCGAGGAACGCAGGGCTATGGCTGTTGCACAGGAGCAGGAAATGAAAGCCCTGGCTCAGGAAATGCAGGCAAAAGTAATTGAAGCCGAAGCCGATGTGCCAAAAGCAATCGCAGAAGCATTCAGAAGTGGTAACCTCGGAATAATGGATTATTACAGAATGCGAAATATTGAATCAGATACAAAAATGAGAGGTTCAATATCTAACGACGATGAAAATTCAGATATATAAGCGTTAGCTAAGATAATTGAAAGAGGGTGGTGTAGGTTTGCACCACCCTTTTGTATTTGATAGATCGCTTAAAACCACACATTTCACACCTATACTTAGCAATTATTTTTTTGTTTAAAATTTTGAATTATTAAAATGAGTATTCGCTGAACGATAGGGGGGATTTTTTGAACCATTTTCGTATCTTCGCACCCTCAAATTTTGGGATTGCGGAATATAGGTTGTATCGTAAGGCACGAAATGCAATCGGTTAGTTATTAGAGTGATAAACAAAAATTATTGATTTTGATGAAATTAGTATCGAAAACTTTTCTCGGATTAGAAGAAACACTTGCTCAGGAGTTGCAAGAACTGGGCGCTCAAAATGTAGAAATACTCAACCGGGCCGTTTCGTTTGAAGGTGATAAAGCAATGCTTTACAGAGCAAATTTAGCGCTACGTACCGCATTGAATGTGTTGATGCCAATCAAAACATTTACGATTGAAAATCAGCAAGACTTTTACGATCAGGTACGAAGTATCGATTGGCAACAATATTTTCGAGTGCGTAAAACCATACTCGTAAATGCAACAACAAACTCAACAATTTTCGATCACTCTCATTTTCTTGAACTACGCACGAAAGATGCTGTAGCCGACTATTTTACCGATGTGGCTCGCAGACGTCCCAATGTAGACAAGGAAAATCCACAAGTGCGCATCGATGTTCACCTAAAAGATAAAGAGTGCACTATTTCCCTTAACTCAAGCGGGCAAGCTCTATTTAAGCGCGGGTACCGAAAGCATCACGGCGAAGCATCAATAAACGAAGTTTTGGCGGCAGGAATTGTTCTTAAAAGCGGATGGCGTGGCGAAAATGAGTTAATTGATCCATTTTGCGGTTCAGGTACAATATTAACAGAGGCGGCACTAATTGCAGCAAACATCCGTCCGGGTGTGTATCGCGATCAGTTTGCATTTGAGCATTGGCTAGACTTTGACCGGAAAGTTTTGGAGGCAGTGCAGGAGGAAGATGAACAGGTAAAAATTGAAGTCCCAATTCTTGGAGTCGATATTTCGCCAAAACAAATTGGATTTGCAAAAGCAAACATTCAAAGTGCATTCTTGCAGAAGGCCATTTCGGTTCAGGTTAGCGATTTTTCATCCATTCAAGGAGAAGACGATCAAGGTACAATTATTACCAACCCACCGTACGATAAACGAGTAAAGGCAGACGAAGTAGAAAAGTTGTACCGTCGGTTTGGCGACCATCTTAAAAATGAGTTCAAAGATTACCATGCGTGGATAATATCTGGTAATCCACAGGCACTTAAGAATATAGGCTTAAAAACAAGCGCCCGTATTACGTTGTTTAATGGCCCGATAGAAAGTAAATTATGCCACTACGAATTGTTTTAGGTGCTGAAAAGTGATGCATGCGCTGACAATCAGATAGCTATGATATATCTTAAATCTTTGCATCAAACATATTAGAAAACATACAATATTTTCACTAAATTGCAGCTTCGACCATGAATGTATATAATGCATTCTGTAAAGTCGTAATATATTGAAATTAAACTGAATACATATGTCAAAAGTTATTGCACTTGCTAATCAAAAAGGAGGAGTTGGAAAAACGACAACTGCGATTAATCTAGCCGCAAGTTTGGGCGTATTGGAACAAAAAGTATTGCTTATCGATGCTGACCCACAGGCCAATGCTACCTCAGGTTTTGGATTTGATGTCCGTAATGTTAAAGCGAGTATATACGATTGTATTGTAGATGATGTCGATCCTCGTAAAGCGGTCTTAAATACCGAAATGGAAACCGTTGACTTAATTCCTTCGAATATCGACCTTGTGGGCGCCGAAATTGAAATGCTGAACATGCCAAATCGGGAATACATGATGCGCTCGGTTATTAAAGATATTCGTGAAGATTACGATTGGGTGCTAATTGACTGTTCGCCATCACTTGGTCTGATTACAGTTAATGCTTTGTCGGCTGCCGATTCGGTTATGATTCCGGTTCAATGTGAGTATTTTGCCCTTGAAGGTCTTGGAAAATTATTGAATACCATAAAAATAATTCAGAGCAACCTTAATAAAGAACTCGAAATAGAAGGCTTCTTACTTACCATGTACGATGGGCGCACACGCCTTTCTAATCAGGTAGTAGACGAGGTTCGGTCGCATTTTGAATCCATGGCATTCGATACCATTATTCAACGAAATATTAAATTGGGAGAAGCACCAAGTTATGGTAAACCCATCGTTTTATACGATGCAGGAAGCATAGGGTCTACCAACTATTTGAATTTAGGAAGAGAGTTGCTGCAACGCAACGATGCGACAAAAATGAGTAACGAAGAAAAGAAAGTTAATTAATTATTAGTTTATTACAAAGATGGTAGCGAAGAAGAAAGCACTAGGAAGGGGATTGGGAGCCTTAATTGAAGAATCGCCCAAAGCAGAAGAACCAATTCAGAATGATGCTATTCGGGAAATAATGATAAGTCAGGTGAAAGTGAACCCGTTCCAACCCAGAACGGAGTTTGATGAAGAAGCCCTGGAAGAATTATCGGCGTCAATTACCGAGCTTGGGATTATTCAGCCCATTACTGTGCGCCAGATAAACGAAGACGAGTATCAAATAATTAGCGGTGAACGGAGAACAAGAGCTGCTAAAATGGCAGGTTTGGAGCGCATTCCTGCCTATATACGCACTGCCGACGATCAGGCTATGCTCGAAATGGCGTTGGTAGAGAATATTCAACGCGAAGATTTAGATGCAATTGAAATTGCCATTAGTTACCAACGGCTGATGGAGGAGTGTAAACTTACGCAGCAAGATTTGAGTGCCCGTGTTGGGAAACAACGGTCTACAATTACTAATTATCTTCGGTTATTAAAACTGCCTGCCGAAATCCAGAAGGGAATTCGGCATAAAGTACTTTCAATGGGGCATGCACGTGCACTTATTACCATCGAAGGAGAAGACGACCAATTGTATCTTTTTGAACTTATTGTGAAAGAGGCTCTTTCGGTTCGCAAAGTAGAAGAAATGGCCAAAGCCATTAATGCCGGGGAAAATGTTAGAGACCAAGCTGTTAATCAGCCAGCGCCAGGGCGGAAAAAACTTTCCGAAGAGTATAAGCAATTGCAGAAGCATTTAGATGGATTTTTCCGGACAGGCGTGAAACTGAAGCGTGCCGATGATGGAAAAGGACAAATTGTGATTCCTTTTAAAAGTGATGATGAGCTGGAACGAATAATAGCACTGTTCGATCAGGTTAAGAATGAATAATAGAGGCAGGTTCATGCGGTTTGGTTTTACGTTATTGATGTTGTTTTTGCTTTTGAACGGTTTTGGACAGTCAACCAAAAACGGGCAACTGCAAGAGACAGCACATTCGCCGCGTAGAGCTACACTCTATTCTACATTTTTACCGGGAGCAGGTCAGGTATACAATCAAGCATACTGGAAAGTACCCATTATTTATGGTGGATTTGCTGCTTTTACCTATTTCATTCACTATAATAATATGGAGTACCTGAAGTATAGGAGTCTTTATGAACAGAAAGTGGCTGGTACTATCGATGATCTTTATAGAGATATTAATGAGGAAACCCTGCGTAGAGAACGCGAAAAGTGGCGCCGTTTTAGAGATTTGAATTATATTGGTTTCGGATTTCTGTACTTGCTCCAAATATTAGATGCTACCGTAGAAGCACATCTATTCGAATACGATATTAGTGATGATCTGACTTTACGTTACCAACCTTTTATTCATCAGAATGTTTGGACGAGTAACCAACAACCAAGGTCGGGGAACATTGGCTTGGGAGTATCGCTAAGCTTCTAAAAAATATATTTCCTGTTTTTACGAAACAATTTATTATGTAAAGCATATTAATGCTTCCATAATATATCTTTTGTGGCTGAATCGCGTTAAACCCTTGGATGCTACATAAGAATATTTT
>JAWOEM010000047.1:0-2506 GCA_046482785.1 Salinivirgaceae bacterium | reverse complement strand
AAGCTCCAGGAAGTATATCTTGCTCTTCAATTTGAGAGGATGTATACCAAACCCGAAATTTTAGAGATGTATTTAAATGAAATCTTTATGGGCCATAGTGCATATACGGCATAGTCCTGAAGCATTTTATCTTTTTCCCTAACCAAAGCCTCCTGATCTGTTACGTTTTTTTCCAAATCGGCCAATTCTGAGCCAATATCGGGCAATACAAAGAATGAAGCATCTTCGGCATCTGATGATAATAGGTCGATACCTTTATCTGTAAGTTCAATGCTATTGAGTTTTTCATCGATCACGAAATACAGATCGTCTGTTACTTTGTGCATATGTTTGCCGTTTTCCTGCATGTAGTGGTTTTCGGTTTTTTGCAGGAGCGCTTTCATTCCTTCTTCGCTAAGGTATTTTATTATGGCTTTATTTTTCGGTAACCCTTTAAAAGCCCGAAGCAGCAATAAACCACCTTTTTCGGTATCCTTATTGGCAATCAGTTTTTTTGCTTCGGCAAAAATATCGGTAACGAGCTTCTTCTGCGTGTTGAATAAGCGCTGTACATTGGTTCTATAGTCATTAAACATTTGGTCGTCGCCTTTTGGCACCGGACCTGAAATAATCAGTGGTGTACGTGCATCATCAATTAAAACAGAATCGACCTCATCGACAATGGCATAGTTGTGTTTACGTTGCACCAGGTCCTGTGGGCGATGTGCCATATTATCGCGAAGGTAATCGAAACCAAACTCGTTGTTTGTACCATAAGTAATATCGCATTCGTATGCGGCGCGACGTTCGCTACTGTTGGGTTCGTGTTTATCGATACAATCGACAGAAAGGCCATGAAATTCGAATATTGGACCCATCCATTCAGCATCACGTTTGGCCAAATAATCGTTTACTGTAACCAAATGTACGCCACGTCCGGTAAGTGCGTTCAGGAAAACCGGGAGTGTAGCAACAAGTGTTTTTCCTTCACCGGTAGCCATCTCAGCAATTTTTCCGGAGTGAAGAACGATACCACCAATTAGCTGAACATCGTAATGAACCATGTCCCAGGTTATTTTATTTCCCCCGGCCGTCCATGAGTTATAATAAATGGCTTTATCACCATTAATATCGACTAAATCGCGGGTTGTAGCAAGGTTTCGGTCAAAATCGGTTGCGGTTACTTCAATTTCTGTATTGTCGAAAAAGCGTTGTGCAGTGCTTTTTACAATTGCAAAAGCTGTTGGTAACGCGTTTTTGAGAGCTTCTTCCAATTTTTCCTCAATTATTTTCTCCAGTTTATCGATACGATCGTAATAGCCTTCTTTTACAGATGCCGACCGAGTATTTTCAACCTTTTCTTTAAGTTCATCTATTTCTTTTTGTTCATTAGAAATATAATCGCGGATCTCTTGCTTAATTTTCCGCGTTTCAGCCCTCAATGCATCGTGATCGAAATCTTTGATGCGCTCATACGCTTCCTTTATTTCTTTTACCAACGGCAGTACTTGTTTTATATCCTTTTCTGCCTTAGTACCAAATAGTTTGGCTGCTACACTACTTATAAAACTCATTGTTTATATAATTTTGTATTTTACTTTGTTTCGAACCCACAAATTTAATTGAAATTTTTACCTATACACAATGTAAATTGTATTAAAGCAAGGAAAATTCAATTATTGTGTGAATCGGATTAAGTAATTTTAATGCTTGTATATGAAGCGACGGAGTTATTCCGATGTTATTTGCGAAAATTGCTTCATTAGGAATCGCATAGTACGCTCATTTACATCGAAATGCAAGTTATCGATTGAGGAAACAGGCAGTATTTCCGGTGAGGTACCAGTTAGAAATGCCGCATCGAATTGGGGTAGCTCAGTGGTAGAAATTTCTGTCTCGTGCACAGAAATGGTATGTGCCTGAGCGATATCGATTACTGCCTCTCGTGTAATGCCGGGCAAAACAGCCGAAATCGGAGGTGTATAGAGTTGTTTGTTTTTAATGAAAAAAATGTTGGACCGACTGCCTTCTGATAGTTGATTATTATGAACATAAAGAACTTCGTAAATACCCTTTTGCTCAATAAAATCGGCTGTTGCTTGCCGCAGATTAATGCGTTTTACCTTGGCATTTGGGTTTTCGCGTAAGGCATTGTAAAGCATTGTAGCAACGCCGTTGCGGTATTGTTCATTGGTTGGGTAGGTGTGGGGAATAAATCGAATGCTCCAGTTTTGATTGCTATTGATGACAATTTCAATATTTCCATTTTCGATGTTGCTATTTTCAATGAGCACGTTCATTGCCTTGAAAATAGTTTCTGTTTTTGGCATGGAGATTCCGATAAGTACTGCTGACCGTTCCATTCTGCAAAGGTGAGCAGTAACAAATGCGCCTTTTCTGTTGTAAATACGAATAACCTCGTAAATTGAATGGTGATTAATAATTTCGCTTTCGCAAAATGCACAACGGATCCGGCCATCCTCGTCCACCACATACACGGCAGAGACCTCTCCCCGCTGCATCACGG
>JAWOEM010000113.1:0-2807 GCA_046482785.1 Salinivirgaceae bacterium | reverse complement strand
CGCTTTCCCACTTTAAGATAAAAGGCTTTATTCGATAATCATCAATAAGCGTATTGTAGGCCGCTATTGCTTCTTGATAGTCACCAATTTTCAGTCCGGGCAATTCGGTAAAATGTTTACCAATAATATCTTCTTTTTTGTAGCCCAGAAGCTCATGAAAAGCCTTATTGGTGCTTTTCAGTATGCCATCTTTGGTGAGTGTGAGTATTCCGCTGGGCGCAGTATCAATGATGGTTCTATACTTTTGTTCACTCCTTTTCAACTCCTTCTCAGCTATATATCGATCGGTTACGTCTTTAACAATAGCTTGAAATAAATTGGGATTGATGTGCGTAATACGGCTCAGCGACACTTCAGCATGGAATAACTTTCCGTATTTGTTCAAGTGCTCCCACTCAAAAAACTGCGACTCTCCTTCCAAGGTCTTAGCAATAAGCTCTTGTGCTTTCTGTGCACTTTCGGTACCATTAGATTGGGTTTCAGGGTGCAATTTGAAAAAATTCATCACCCTTCCCGGATTTTCCGGATCTTCGAATAGCTCCAGTGCCTTTTTATTCCATTCAATCAGCTCTGCACCCTCAAAAATGAGTATGGCATCGTTCGATTCATCAAACAGCGCCTTATAGCGCTGGTCGTTTAGCTTTTTCGCATGAGCAAGTTTTTTGGCCTCGGTAACATCCTCTATCAGCCCGATGTTTGTATGGTAATTTTGATCTTCCTTTATGTGGGGTCGTATCGACATTCGCACATCTATTGGCGAACCATCTTTCTTTTTAAATTGCACCTCAACCACGGTAATTTCGTCACGTTTTTCCAGCTGAGCGAGAATATTCTTCCGATCGGCAGCATTAACATAAAGATCTTTCTCCAAATTTTTGATGCTTTCAAATACATCTTCTTTGGAAGAATAGCCTAAAATGCGCACAAACTCACAATTCAGGTCAATAAACCTTCCTGCCACCGTCGTTTCAAAAATACCGATCGGTGCATTTTCAAATAATGCCTCTATTTGTTTAAATTCGGCCATGTTTCCCCTAATATCGTTAAGCTCCAAAGGAACGTGTCTGCAATTTGTTGAATGAGCTAAACAACAAAATTACGATTTTTATACGACGTGGCAATGCGTTACTGGCTGAACTACAAAATTCAATGAATAAAGAGATTTATTTCAAAATCACAATTGTTTTATATGTAAGCATTCGGCTTTTCAAAATTCGCAAGAATGCAGCGGGGTTCATTATTTTCTCGTGCGGATTTTGGGCGCTATACAGATTTGGTGCAAAAATTTGAATTTTTACAAAATATGTTTTGCAGATTGAAAAATATGTTTTACTTTTGCACCGCTTTACTACAAAAAGCCGATGTAGCTCAGTTGGTCAGAGCAGCTGATTTGTAATCAGCAGGCCGTGGGTTCGAATCCCTCCATCGGCTCAAAGGTCTCCCAAAAGGAGGCCTTTTTTGTTTTATCCCCCTTCCGTATCGGATTTTGTTTCAGCAGGCAATTTTCTCGTCATTCATTTCCCTTCCAAAAATTAAAGATAATCAGCAGGCCGTGAGGCTCCGAAAAACAAGGAATCTCTGATTCCGTAGCTTTTTCGTGAGTCCTCGATAATCGGGACGCAGGAAAACAAGGAATCTTTGATTTCGTATGTTTTTCGAGAGTGCACGAATTGCATATCAAATTGAAAATTTGAGCAATTCGGCATTCGAATCCCTCCATCGGCTCAAAGGTCTCCCAAAAGGAGGCCTTTTTTTTGTTTTATCCCCCTCCGTATCGGATTTTGTTTCAGCAGGCAATTTTTTTTTTCAATGATCATCGAAGGTCGCCATTACAAGACCAATGTACGCCATATACTATCACAAATTCATTATAATCCATTGATTCTACCATAATTCCGCGCCTAATGGCGCATTTTCGATCGTTCCGAAGGCCGTAGGCCTGTTATTATGGTAGAAACGCAATGCAGAAAACGTAAATCGCCGTGGCGGGACGTTCATTTTCAGCACTACAGAAAATAGCGGCGAAAACTAACGGAAAGAATATGATAGGGATTTCGTTTACATTAACAAATTCCGTTTTTTTAGGCAACTTTTTGAAATATATCAAAGACGAACCAGCTACCTACTTACTAGTGTTTTCCTGTTGCACCGCTTACTCTTTCATCTGTTTATTATTTTGATTTCATTGGTCAGATGGAGCTCGCCATTATGCGTACAATGTACGTTACATCCTGTTTAATAGATGTATTGTAATCGTGTGAGTATGTGTTCTGCCTGCTGGCGAACCATGGCTCGGTTCGCCGATAACTTCCTTGTTACTATTATTTACCGCCACATCGCGGCGACATTATAGCTTCGATCAATTTTTCTACCATAATTCCGCGCCTAATGGCGCTTTTTAGGTCGTACCCAAGGCCGTAGGCCTGTTATTATGGTAGAAACGCAATGCCGAAACCGTATTTCGCCGTGGCGGGACGTTCATTTTTAGCACCACAGAAAATAGCGGCGAAAAACAACCGGAAGAAGAATGGAGAGATTCCGTTTTTTTAGGCAACTTTTTGAAATATGCAAAGGATAACTTTAAGGCTGTTTTTTTTGCGCCGCGTGCTATTTCATCTGTTTATTATTTTGATTTCATTGGTCAGATGGAGCTCGCCATTATGCGTACAATGTACGTTACATCCTGTTTAATAGATGTATTGTAATCGTGTGAGTATCTGTTCTGCCTCTTGGCGAACCATGGCTCGGTTCGCCGATAACTCTGTTATCACTATAATTTACCGCCACATCGCGGCGTTTTCCATTTG
>JAWOEM010000336.1:0-8065 GCA_046482785.1 Salinivirgaceae bacterium | reverse complement strand
CATGCATTAAACCGCATGGTTCAACGGGTATCGAAAAACCAATCAAGAAGGGTATCGGCCAAAGACATTCTCTTGCCTTTGCTCAATTATCGAGTATTATTGGTTTCGTTTGGCATTTCGATACTAATTCAATTAATAGGCGCGCTGTTTGTCAACATGTTATTTTTTGCTTTTGGTGTTGATATCCCATTGATCGTCAATTTGTTTTTAGTGCCTGTAATGAACCTGCTTTTTCTGCTACCCGTATCATTTGGTGGTATAGGTTTGCGTGAAGCGGCTTATGTCATTCTTTACGGTGCTTTTGGCGTAACGGAAGAAATTTCCTTACTGGTAGCTGTCACATCATTTATTTTTTTGATCGTCAATAATAGTTTAGGTGGAATTATTACTTTAGCAGAAAATATTGGAAAAGATACTATCAATAAAAAAGTGGAAAAACCCGAAGCTCATGAGCCAATCTAATCTATACTCAATCATACTGCTCTCATACCACAGCCAGGATCGCATAAACGGCGTTTTTGAGCGTGTGGCTAAAGTAATGGAGAAAGAAAAAATTCCTTTCGAATTTATAGTAATGGATGATGGATCCAAAGATGGTTCATATAAGGTAGCATTGGAATTAGAAAAAAAAGATAGCCGCGTAAGGGCTTACCAACTGAGCCGCAATTATACAAGCCACTATGCTAAGTTTGCCGGCTTTTCGGTCAGCCGTGGAGCTTGTGTAACCTCTATCCCCGACGATATGCAACAACCATTGGATACATACGTAACCATGTATCGGCAGTGGGAAAAAGGCAACAAACTGGTTATTCCGTATCGCACAAGCCGCAACGATGGATGGCTCAAAGACAAATTTGCACAGGGTTACTACAAGTTGATGAACTCATTCTCCGAAGTAAAATTCCCTCCCGGTGGTTTTGATGTGTTTTTGGCCGATCGCGAAGTAGTAGACATACTTAACGAGCGCATACATCCGATTAATACGTCTACAACCGTTGAAGTGCTTCGTTTGGGCTTCGATCCGGTATTTATACCATATGATCGACCAAAAGTAAAAAACAAATCGCGCTGGACATTCAAAAAGAAACTTAAAGCAGCTGCCGATGCTTTTTACACTTCATCGAACTTTCCTATACGGCTAATTACGTACTTAGGAATGATTACCGCTATCTTTTCTTTTATTCTCATATTATTTACCATAGGAGCTAAGTTATTTGGAAACTCTTCAATGTTAGGAATATCTGTTCCGGGATGGGCCACTACAGTTATTTTTATATCGCTTTTCAGCGGATTAATTCTTTTCTCTTTGGGAATAATTGCCGAATATATTTGGCGCATTTACGAAGAGGTAAAAAACCGTCCGGGTTATATTATTAGAAAAAAAGAGAATAACCATTCTTAATACTTGGCTATGGGAAATAAAATAAATAACCAACTAAAAATCGTCGGTGATTTTTTGCAAAAGAATGCCTGGACAATTTTCATTCTACTCATTTTTGCAACTCTCTACTCATTAATATCATTGGTAAATCATTATAATTTTAGGACTTATGCCTTTGACCTTGGCATTTATAATAATGTTATATATAGCTATTCGAATTTCAGTTTCAATTCCAATCCAGTAATGCATATTGAATTCGACAATGTGCTTAGCGATCATTTTAGTTTATTGTTGATGTTTTTTGCGCCGTTGCGATATATCTTTGGTTCATACACCCTACTCATTGTCCAAATATTAGCAATCTTATTTGGCGGTATGGGTGCTTACGCTTTTGTGCTGCATCTTACCAAGCGAAAACTATACGCTAATATGGCGCTTGTGCATTTCCTTAGTAGTTTTGCTATATTTTCAGCACTTAGCTTCGATTATCACGACAATGTGGTTGGAGCCATGTTTGTACCCTGGATAATTTACTTCTTTTATAAAAAAGAGTGGCGCAATACCATTATTTTTTCAATACTCGTACTCATTAGCAAAGAAAACATGTCGCTATGGCTTGGTTTTGTTTTTGCCGGACTTTTTCTTTTACACTATAAAGATAAAACATCCCGGAGATTTGCAATTGGTGGTATACTGGTAAGTTTCATCTATTTCGTAACCATTATGGGATTTGTAATGCCCGCTATAGCCAACGAAGGAAAACAGTATGGACACTTTAAATATGCTGCATTGGGAGAAACACCTTTAGAAGCATTGGGTAATATTTTTCAGAAACCCAAGCAATTATTTTCCTTACTTTTTGAAAATCCCGGTGATAAAGCATATGACGGCATAAAAACCGAATTACACTATGTTGTTTTATTGTCAGGAGGTATTGCGCTACTCTATAAACCACAATTCCTTCTAATGCTTTTACCCATATATGCTCAAAAGCTTTATCACAACGAATATGTGAAATGGGGTATTAATATACACTACAGCATTGAATTTACGGCAATTTTAACACTCGTATTATTTGTCTGGATTCTATCATGGCATAAAAACACGAAGTTTAAAACTCTTTTTATTGTATTATTTACATTGGTTAGCCTAATTACAAGCTTTAGTGTATTAGATCGACGCACATCGAAATGGTATAGTGGAGTTAAAACCCAGTTTTACAAAAAGAAACATTATAAACAATCGTTTGACATTAAACAGGTTAATAAATATTTAGACTTAGTTCCGGACAACGTAAAAGTGGCCGCACAAACCAATCTTGTTCCACACCTTGCATTTAGAGACCGAATATATACATTTCCATATGTTCGGGATGCTGATTATATTGTATTAATTCCCTCTTCTAAAGCAACATACCCGCTAAAGGCAAAACAATTCACACAAAAAATAAATTACTATAAAAGCGACCCTAAATTTGATATTTTAGTCGACACAACTGATTTCCTTCTACTGAAACGAAAAGAATAATCGGAGAAAGATAATTCTCCAATTATCAAAAAACACATACCAATGAATTGGATTATTCTGGTCATTGCCGGGCTTTTTGAAACTACCTTTGCGTTTTGTCTGGGGAAGGCAAAAGAAACCTCCGGCTCCGAAATGTATATGTGGTACGTCGGTTTTTTCGTGGCGCTCTCCATAAGCATGCTTCTTTTGATTAAGGCCACGCAAACGTTGCCCATTGGCACTGCTTACGCTGTATGGACAGGAATTGGTGCCGTGGGAACAGTTTTGGTTGGAATTTTTGTATTCAAAGAGCCAACTACCATTTTACGGCTATTTTTTCTTACTACACTAGTAGCCTCAATTGTAGGATTAAAGGTAGTATCGCACTAATTCATGATTTTATAAACTACGAATACACGTGAACGCTTGTTTGGGCGGCGGGTAAGTAGTTAATTCCAAACCATGCAATGAGCAAAATAATAAACGCAAAGGCAAGCATTCGAATATGAAACGTCTCCTTTTGTGGTCGGTGATAGCGCATGTGCATATAAATCATGTACACAGCCCACGAAATAAACGCCCAGGTTTCCTTCGGATCCCACGTCCAATAATGCCCCCAGGCTTCCTTAGCCCACAAAGCGCCAAAAACCAATCCCAGCGTTAAAAACCCAAATCCGAGATACACAATATTGTCGCCAAAATCGAGCAAAAGTTTTACCGGACGGCCTTTAGAACGTTCTACAAGGGCTTTAAAGCCAATAAGCGACGATACACCAAGAAAGGCATATGCTATCATGTAAACAATTACGTGCGGAACAAACCAAATGCTTTGAAGTGCTGGCATGAGTGTGGTGCTGTGGGCATCAGGTTTTAGCCAGTTTAGTACAATAAAAACCAATGCCAAAAATAAACTGTACGACAAAAACCATGGGTAATTCCAGCGTTTATACACAACGTAACCTATTAAAAACAAGAAAAACGAATACCATAAGCGTGTTTCGCCTAAGGTGCGCATGGGTGGCCTGTCGAGATTTATCCACAACAGTACAATAAAAACAAGTAAACTTACAAATCCGCCCAATGCTAGAACTTCTGTTACAAGTTTAATAATTTTTGATTTTTGCGACACGGTAAACACCAACGCAATGCCCCACATAAGTATAGAAATGAGTGCAAATATTTCGAAGTAATACCACATAGTTCTTTATTTTGTTTTCTTTCCTTGAAAAATTAATAAAATTGCGCCAATAATCATCATGTAAAACCCGACATAAACAATTGGTAACCATGGATCACGCACAATTTCCAAAATACTGTGCCGCGACCATCGGCCAAAACGCTCGTCATAATCGCTTTGGTAAATTTTCCAGCCTTCTACTACAATGGGTTTATTTACCTCAATTACTTTGCGGTATTCCCGCTGGTCGGGCAAAAAAACGGTTACATCGGATGCATACCGCTTGGCTTCGGGTTTTAACATGGCTATGGCCAATGTATCGGAAATGGGCGTAATGCGCATAGGAAACCGAAAATTACCGGGCGAAACCCATCCCTTTACATCTCCATTTACCGTTAACTTTGCCGCTTGTACAGCACCGGTGTCGGTTAACGGAATATAATTACTTAGCGAATCGATAACTGCAAATTCCAAGTATTCGGTTGCCAAAATTTCGAAACCTTTGAGCGTTTTGGGTTTATCTAATGGCAAATCGGTAAGTGCCGGCTTGCCTGCCGATCGAAGAATGGCTTTTGTTTTGGGATCGACCAGAGCAATTTTCGCCGGATAATTTTCCAGTGTAAAATCATCGAGACGCAATGCAAAAGGTAGTTCAATGGTTTCGTCTTGCCCCCGATAGCCGTACCATGTGGTTTTTCCCTCGGTTAAAAACATATTGTATTGCTGAATATCTCCTGCTCCCAGCCCCGCTGCTGCAAGCGCCAACCACAAACCGAAGTGGTTTAGCACATATGCTGCATTGCGCTTTTTAAGCGGCCAAATGCGCTTCAGGGTAGCCAATCCCAATACAATTAATAAATAAATGTAGGAAAAAAAGTATGCCCAGCTATCAAGCAGGTTACTCAGCGAGGGCACATTTAGGTTTTTTTGTGGAATAAGCCCCATTAGTACAGAAATAAACGTAAAAAGCACCAATGCACTAATGGCAGCCGGCACCGACGATAACCATCTGATAAACGGGCTGCTGTTTTTGTTAAGGTGTGCCACAATCAGCACACTTATCAAAAGCATAAACAATGAAATATTCCACGGAAAAGGGGGCTTTGGAAAAGCCTGACCGGTAGAGAAATCGAGCAAAAAGCCGGTTAGTAAAAGTCCGAAAGCAATTAATGAGCCTTCGGGATAGCCCCACGGCTGATGCCAAATTTTGCGCTTACTATTTTTTGTCATAAATATTCATTTACAAATGTAAATATAGCAATATGATAATAAAAACAAGTCCTTTTTGATTGCAATTCTATCTGCTGCATTCAAAAAGGACTTAATCATTATCCGTAAGGGTTATAGTGTTTTTCAGTTTTCTATTTACGGATTTTGAGTTTCTTCGCTCCTGCTTTACAAATAGCGAATGTATTTTATCGCTTCACTTCATACTGCGCTTCGCGTTTAGCAGCTTTTTCGAGCCAAACAGGAACCACTTCTTTTACAAACTTCTTTTTCTCGCTATTGAGCTTGTCCATATCTAAACCAATATACTCTTGTGCTTTGGCTTTAGTAGTAATATCGGGATAGTCAATGGGTTCATTATTTCCCAAATCTGCCAGCACTCGCGAAAGTTTTAGTCGCGCCTCCTGTGCTTTTTCAATACCCGTAGATAACACACGGCTTGTTTCTAACGGACTGTGGAACGAACCGCCATGACTTGCTGCTACATAATCCCAACGCCACTGTGCGTGTCTGATATCGGTAAGCGCACCCTGCATATGCTTTTCGTCGGCGCCTAAGTCCCAAGCTTTTTTAGCTTCAACGTGGGCACTTACGAGTAATTTTTCCAGATTATTTCGCGACTCAATCACTTTATCCTGACGCTCGTACACATCAGCTACAAGCTGGTCGGTTTCTTCCCGATGACAAACCTGGCAAGTTTTCGAAACATGCTTTAACGGACTCACAACGTGGTGACTGGAGAACTTCACGCCTCCCTCACTTACATAAGGCATATGGCAATCGGCACACGAAACGCCACGTTTAGCATGAATTCCTGTCTGGAAAATTTCATAATCGGGGTGCTGAGCCTTTAGCATGGGCGCTTTACTGAGTTTGTGTGTCCAATCGGTAAATTCAATTTTATCGTAGTATGCTTCCATGGCTTCGGCAGACTGACCGTCGTCCCATGGGAATGTGAGGTATGGCGAGCCTTCTACAACATTTGGATTAAAGTAATATTCTACGTGGCATTGCGCACACACCAACGACCGCATTTCCTGATGTGTAGCTTTGTTTATGTCTTTTCCCTGGCGGTTAAATGCCTCGATAAGTGCCGGACGCGAAATGTGAAGATCCATTGTTTCGGCATCGTGACAATCGGCGCAACCAATTGGATTTACAATTTGATGCCCCAACTCTTCCCAACTACCGCTATAAAACTTAGCAACACCTTTAGTAAAGTCGCCCTCCTCTTCGATGTACTGATTCATTACACGAGGAACATCGGGGCTTTTACATGTCCAACATGTGTTGGGCATCGGGCTTTTTTCACCATCCATCGGAGCACCCGTACGTAAAATATTTTGAAGATCTTCGATGGCATGTTGGTGGCCGCGTCCCTGATTGTACTCTTTGGAAAAACCGTAGCCTGCCCAAAGTACAACCAAACGAGGATCTTCTTCCAACATATCGACCCAAGCCGAGCCATTGTGTTTACTTTTGAAACTAGTATCGGCTGTTTTTAAAAACGTTTCATATTCGCGGGGAAAATTTTCGCCCCACACATCGTTTCTCGGTTCAAATTGCCCGTGTTCAACCGTTGGTTGGTAGGCAAATACCGCCTCGGCACGGCGCTCCATAACAGAAGAGGCCAGTAATCCCAGTAAAAATACAATAACCATCGTTCCCAGAAACAATGCCCATCCGAGCCATGGCTTTTGTTTAATTTTTTCGCTAATTGTTGTCATACGTTATGATTTTAAGTTTTTCTTTTTGAGCAGTAAAAAAATTATTCAATAATTTATTAAAACACGGGCAATTACAGCCAAGCACGTTCGGTGCTTGCTGCGCAACCGATACGGCTATTCTACCAACGATTTTAACCATTTAGGCACAGGGCTTTTTGGCACAGGCACACGTGCATTAGGAGCACTCGACAAGCTGTTAACGGTACCATGTGGCACGTTTTTATGACACTCCCAGCATTGCCGATCTTTCCGAAACTCATGATATTGATCTGTGTAGGCCAATGTTTTATGGTCGGTAACCAAATCGGCATGGCAGCGAATACAATTCTCTTGCACAACTTCCTGACCTGCCTCTTTAATTTTTATTACCTGTGGCTCTGCCCTCATGGTAAAAATTGTGGCATGTCGCAACCCATCTTGCGCCTTAAAATAATACGTTCTGAAAAAATTATCTTGCGGCACATGGCAGTCGTTACAGTTTGTGTGTTCGCGATGCGCACTATGCTCCCACGAAGCAAACTGTGAAGCCATAATGTGGCAATTGACGCATGTTTCCGGCTGATCGGACAGGTACGAGTGGGCTTTCGACACATAAAACAGGTAAAAACCCAGCCCAACAAATATTCCGGACAGCACTATAACTGGCAGGCGCCAATGTTCGGGAGGAATAATCTTTTTGATTAATTCGCGCATATTCTACTCGTATTTAATAACTTCTACAGGACATGCTTCAGCAGCCTCTTTGATTTCCTGCTCATAAGCCGGAATATCGGCTCCGTCTACAATTTCGGCAATATCGTTTACCTTAAATACATCGGGGCAGATATCTTCGCACAACCCACATGCTGTGCAATCTTCTTCGATCCATACTTTTGAAATAGCCATAATTACCTCCATTTTTGTTAATTAAAAATTCAATTTTGAGTCCGGTATAAAAAGGGTCTTATTTGGTTTTCAGCCACTTTTCTGCTCACACCCTGAAGGAAGTAAGTAGTTGAAAGTCAGCCGCCCTTTAGGGTTTGGGGCAGAGCTGATTTTCAGTCTTTA
>JAWOEM010000242.1:0-5331 GCA_046482785.1 Salinivirgaceae bacterium | reverse complement strand
TGGTCGCCAATTAGCATCATGGTTGTATCGAGCGATGCTTCTACGCGGGCATGTTGTGCAGAAACGTTTCCCGTAATCTGCATCAGAATAATTGCTATTAATATGAGTTTTAGTTTGGCCATCATCACGTTTTAATCGGTTTATAATGAACGTTTTTTGAAAAATTTCATCAATGGTTGCACATAGTCTTCATCTGTAGGCAGGTTTACACTGTCGACACCTGTTTTTTTGAAAGTCGTTTGCTGATAATTTTCCAGATTCTCCCACCATTGTCGGTAAAGCTTTCTGTTCCGTTTACTAAGTGTGTCAATCGTTTTAATCTGTCCGGTTTCCGGGTCGTACAGTTCTGCCATTCCAAGAGGAGGAAGCTCTTTTTCGCCCGGATCGAATACCCGAAGTGCGGCTACGTCGTGCTTTTTATTGGCAATCATCAGTGCATTATCGAATTTCGGGTCGATAAAGTCAGAAATAAGGAATGTTGTGCATCGTTTTTTAACAATACCGGTGAGGTATTCCAGCGCGTGACTTATATTGGTGCCGTGCTCTTCGGGCTCAAATTTCAACAATTCGGCAATAATTCGTAAAATATGTTTACGTCCTTTTTGGGGAGGAATAAACTTTTCAATTTTGCTGCTAAACAGGATTACCCCAATTTTATCGTTATTTTGAATTGCTGAAAACGACAGTACCGCAGCAACTTCGGCAATAAATTCCCGCTTAAAATGAGCGCCTGTACCAAAACTTTCGGAGCCGCTTATATCAATTACCAGCATCACGGTAAGTTCGCGTTCTTCTTCAAACACCTTTACAAACGGATGATTGAACCGTGCCGTTACATTCCAGTCGATGTCGCGAATGGAATCGCCGTACTGGTATTCGCGCACTTCGCTAAAAGTCATACCCTTGCCCTTAAACGCAGAGTGGTATTCTCCGGCAAATACTTGCCGCGATAGTCCGCGGGTTTTAATTTCAATGTGGCGTACCTTTTTTAGTATGTCTTGTGTTTCCAAAATTCCTTATTTTAGTTCCAACTATTGTACTTGCTGCATCGCTAATCTTTAGTGTGTTGCATTCACTACGGCACCTCAACCGTATTCAGAATTTGATTAATGATGTCGTCGGTAGTAAGTTCTTCGGCTTCTGCCTGGTAGGTGAGACCGATACGGTGTCGCATTACATCGTGGCAAACGGCTCTAACGTCTTCGGGCACCACGTATCCGCGCCGTTTAATAAATGCGTATGCCTTAGCTGCTTTGGCTAAATTTATGCTTGCACGCGGCGATCCGCCGTAGCTAATCATCTCTTTAAGCGATGTTAAATTGTACTCTTCGGGCGATCGTGTGGCAAATACAATATCGAGTATGTATTGTTCAATTTTTTCGTCGATATAAACATCTTTCACCACATCGCGAGCCTTGATAATGGCCTCTTTCGAAATAACCGTACTTGCCTCGGGAAATGTTTTTTGGAGATTCTCGCGCATAATTTTGCGCTCTTCATCGTATTTGGGGTAGTGAATAACTGTTTTAAGCATGAATCTGTCCATTTGCGCTTCGGGCAGCGGGTAAGTACCTTCTTGCTCAATGGGGTTTTGGGTAGCCAACACCAAAAACGGGCGCTCTAGTTTGTGGGTAGTGTCGCCAATGGTAACCTGTTTTTCCTGCATCGCTTCCAAAAGCGCACTTTGCACTTTTGCCGGAGCACGGTTAATCTCATCGGCAAGAATAAAGTTATTGAAAATTGGGCCGCGTTTTACTTCGAACTGCTCTTTTTTCTGGCTGTAAATCATTGTGCCAATAAGGTCGGCAGGCAGCAAGTCGGGCGTAAACTGAATGCGGCTGAAACCTGCTTCGGTGGTTTTTGCAAGTGTGCTGATTGCCAGTGTTTTTGCCAATCCGGGAACACCCTCAAGCAAAATATGCCCATCAGATAGCAATCCAATAAGCAAGCTCTCAACCAAATGTTTCTGGCCTACAATTACCTTGTTCATTTCAAGGGTGATAAGTTCTACAAAGGAGCTCTCTTCCTTTATTCGGTCGTTAAGTTCTCTGATGTTTGTTGTATCCATAACTGATGTTTAAATTATTATCTCTTTTTTTATTCTGGCACACAAAATTAACGTATTCATTTAGTTAGTTGTATCTTTTAGCGGGTAATTTTAACGAAATTTTAACCCCTGACAATTAAATGTTTGTACACTTATGACTTCTTAACCCGTGCTCCGGTTAATTTTGACAATGGTGTGTTGGAGTGGGAGTCTCTGGCACCCATTTAACTAAAATGTAACACTCATGCGGATTTCCCCTCAAAAATGATTATTCTTGTGGCTTGTAATACGAATTTTTATGCGGTATTTTTTATCGATCGGATACGATGGAACAAATTATCACGGATGGCAAATACAGCCCAATGCCGTTACGGTGCAAGAAATAGTGAACGATGCCATATCGAAGATTGCACGGGAGAAAATAAATGTTGTTGGGTGTGGCCGTACTGATACCGGCGTGCACGCAAGTTTTTTTGCACTTCACGTGGATATGCAAACGGAAATTGCTGATAGGGGCAAGTTCATGTATCACCTTAATGCAGTGTTGCCTGCCGATGTTGTGGCTTACGAAATGGTGGTCGTTCCCGACGATTTTCATGCGCGTTTTAGTGCTGAGTGGCGCGAATATCATTATTATTTTTCTACACGGCATCAGCCTTTTTTGCATCGGTTTTCCATGCGATTGGTAAAAGAACCCGATTTAAAGCTGCTGAACCAGGCTGCGGAAATTGTAATGGAAAATTCTGATTTTGCCAGCTTTTGCAAATCGCATAGTGCTAATAAAACCAATATTTGCAATGTAGTGGCCAGTGAGTGGTACATGCAGAACGACTTGTTGGTGTACCGGGTAAAAGCCGACCGCTTTTTGCGAAATATGGTACGAGCATTAACGGGAACCATGCTCGAAATAGGCCTGGGAAAGCGCCCTCCCGAGAGTTTTCAAGCTGTATTCGATGCGCAAAACCGCTCAGCTGCAGGCATGTCGGTCGAGCCTCACGGATTATTTTTAACCGGGGTGTGGTATCCTAGAACGGTATTTAGCCATAGTTGCCGGAAGCCATTTTAATGTTGACACACTCTAAAGCACAGGCTATTTAGATTAAAGGATGTTTGAAAAAATAGAATAAATCTACAAAAGGTTTTGTTACATTTGAACTGGAAGTTGCCGATTTAATTTTGTAATTCTTTTATCGTCCGAACTGGTGCTTTAGTAAGTTGTTGACGAACAGGGTGGCTCTGTTTACTGCATTTAAATCGATTAAATTATGTGTTAGAAAGCCTTAAAATATGAATAGAATATATTAGGCCCAATTAGAAACGAACAGAAAAATTGTAAATTGCTAACGGTACGGAAAATAAAGAACTATTTGCCATCAAATGGTGTAAAATTGTTTAACATATAAGCTTATGAACCCCGAGTGGATAACAAATCCTGTTAGTTTTATTTCAAATTGTGACATTAAACCTGCTAAAGCATATATTGTTTTCTTTTTTATTTTGATTTCAAGTGTTAACGTAATTGGACAAGAATCAAAATTGAGTATTGATGGATATTCGGTAAACCCGAAACTTGGAATGTACAAATTGATCGATGATAACGGTGGGGCTATTGGAGGTGCCGAGTTTATTATTATTAGAAACAAATTTATTTTTAGTATTGATTTCTACCGATACGAGGAATTCACGATTTTTGGTCCAAATCCTACGGAAGTCTATAACCAAATAGGAACAATGATTGGGGGTTATAATGGCGAAAAATTGTTTAGGCTTCAATATCAACTGGGAGTAGCTTCGCTATGGGGAATAAAGAGAACTGCCTTGATTAACGAAGGTACTGGCCTTTTCTCATCAGATAAATATGATAGTAAACATTTTTTTACCGCTGGTCTAACAACCAAGCTCGGATTTAAAATTATTCCATTGAAGTTTTTAGCTTTGGGAATAGATTTTCAAATGAATATAAATCCTGAAAAAATGGTTTATATGCCAATGATTAGCATCGAAATTGGAAAGCTAAGAGATGAGATAAAGTAATAACCAAATGTCTTTATAAGTGTGACATGACACTGGGATTCAGGTAGAGATGGGAGAGGAGTAATCGAGATTACCAAACATTTCTTCAAAATAGGTTAAACGATAATCGTGCATTAATAATTGAAAGGAAAAATATTGATGTTGTAACAATATCTTTTAATTTTAAACGGTTTATTTGCATAGGTTATTAATGCATTTTTGAAAAACATTTAAATCAGCTTACTATGAAAAAGAAACTCTTTATTGGCTTAGGCAGTTTGCTTGGACTTTTTTTTATTTTGACTTTGGGTTTTATTTTAAAACCGGTTCCAATTGTAACAGAAGATGAGGCACTTGTGGAAGAAGGCATTGTTGAGTCTATTTCAGAAGGAGGTACAAACGATGTTTTGTTTATTTTAGCTAATAGCGAAACAAGGTTTTATATTAACAGAGGACTGGAAAGCGGTCTGGATTTGGGTGTTTTGAAAGAAAAACTGATAGGTCAAAAAGTTGTATTTAAGTACCCCAAATATTGGACTCCTTTAGATTGGAACGATAAAATTAAGCACGTTTCCAAGGTAGAATTTGGAAATGAAATAATCTTCGATGAGTTTGAAAAACGATGATCGCTAACGACTGCTTATGTTGGTAGCTAAAACAACAATAGACGAAGTGTCGGCTCAAAAGGAGTCGGGCTTTTAGCTCATTAAACGTACGATTCCTCCGGAATCGCTTCCCGTTTCTATTGGGATGTTCTATAAACGTTTGATGCCACTGGCATCATTTCGGATATTTTGCATTTGGATTGCAATAAAAATATTTCGGATATGTGGTTAATTCTGGAACTGTAACCTTAGTCATTGCCTTTTTCTCCAAATGTTCGATGCTTCCGACATCCCGTCGTTTCATTGTTTCCGGAAATTTCAAAACAACCGTGGCTCTCTTAATCCCGGAGGGATTACACCTTTATAGAACGGTGAAACGCAGATGGAAAAACGACTCCCGAGGAGTCGAACATTAGCCAATATCAAGGTTGAGCGAATTAGGTGGGTTGGAAAAATATTATCCGATGCCAGAGTTGGATTGGACGCTAGCTTGCAAAACGTACGATTCCTCCGGAATCGCTTCCCGTTTCTATTGGGATGTTCTATAAACGTTTGATGCCTCTGGCATCATTTCGGATATTTTGCATTTGGTTTGCAATAAAAATATTTCGGATATGTGGTTAATTCCGGAACTGTACCCGTAGTCATTGCCTTTTTCTCCAAATG
>JAWOEM010000149.1:0-3128 GCA_046482785.1 Salinivirgaceae bacterium | reverse complement strand
CTTCTGTTGATGTGGCAGAACCAATTTCACCATATCTCAATTTTAGAAACGTTCAAAAACGGTTACGAGTTTCGATATTTGCTTTTTCAAATGTAACAAAAATTATCGAAGGTGCTTGTTTGTGTTCTGTTTTTTTAAACATCGTTTAGTTGATCGGAATTACTGAGGGGTTTGTGGGGGGTTTGGTATGGTCGGATTTGGGTTCACTTTTGTGGTTATGGTCTTTTTTTACTTTGGTTATCCGTTTTTGTACCTACTTTGAATTTGATTTTCTTCATTTGCCCCATTATCCGCCAACTGGCGGATGTGAAGAAAATCAATTGCACCCTTTAGGGCGCGGGACAAAACAATTGACTTTCATCGCATTGGGTCTGCTTTAGGTACAAAAACGGACATCATATTATTTTATTTTGCTGCGTACAATTTTGGTCATGCAAAAAAGGAGACGCTCTTGCGAGTGTCTCCTCATTTCGTGCAGGTTATGGTATGGCGAACCAAAAATGAGTCCGGTCTAAAAACTGGTTTAAATGATTTTCATCTACTTTCTGCCCCAAACCCTAAAGGGTGAAGTAGCTGAAAATCAGTCACCCTTTAGGGCGCGGGGCAAAACTGATTTTCAGCTTTTGATCATTTTTTCTCTTTTTTGACCGACCTCAAAAATATTATCGAATTATAATTTCATCGATAAAAATGTAGGCCTCGCCACCTGCACCAAGGTGCCACTTTGGAATGGTTCCAAAGTTGGTTGCTTTCACCTTTACATAACGGGTTGTTGTATTTTTTAACTTCACGCCTAAATCGTGGTGTTGAATGTCGTAGTCGTCTGTGCGAACAGTATTTTTTACCTGCCCCACTTTCCGGAAGTTTTTGCCATCGTCCGATACAAAGAAGGTTACATCTACCGGCATCCAAATCCAGGAACGAATGTCTTGCACAAATCCGGCTTCGATAAACCGAACAGGTTTGCGACTTCCCAAATCCACAGTTGCTTCAAAATCGGCTCCCTGATAACCTTGCCAACCGCCCAAACGCCAGTTTTCGGCACCTCGCAGGCCATCAATTAGCCCTTCGGGGCCTCCGGCGTGGTAGTTTTTATCGTAAGGCGTTGCAATATCAACGGTTTTGTTCACATCAATTTTCACAAACCGGGCTTCTACCGGAAAGCTGTACCCCAATGTTGAATCGTACGAAACGGCATTAAGCGTTACGGTATTTCGCAATTCGATGGGCTTTGTATACCGCTGCGAAGCTGTTGTTGGCTCGCTGCCATCGAGTGTATAGTAAATTTGGGCATCGGTTGTTGTTTCTAGCTGCACTTTGGCCACATCGCGAATGCGACGTCCATCAGAAATAATTTGCGGAACCGGCAACAGCGGTTCATCGGTAATTTCATTTACCGGAACATCGGCATCGGTGCTTGCCCATTCTTTATTGGGTTTATCGCCCATTTCAAAATGCAACTCTCCTCCTTCCATTATTTCGCTGTGGCTGATCCACGAACGTGTAAGTGGCTTTCCGTTTAACGTTGCCGACTGTATGTAGAAATGTTCCGTCGACACTCCGTTTGCTGTAACGGTAAAGTCATTTCCATTTTGCAAATGAATGGTTAATTCGGGAAACTGCGGTGTGCCAATGGCGTACTGCGGAATACCGGGCGCAACCGGATAAAATCCCATTGCGCTCATTATGTACCATGCCGACATTTGCCCGCAATCTTCGTTGCCAATTCGTCCATCAGGCTCAGCCGAATAAAAATGATCTCTGATGTATGCTACGCGCTGTTGCGTTTTCCACGGTTCATTCAAATAGTTGTACATGTATGCTACATGATGACTGGGTTCGTTCCCATGGGCGTACTGGCCAATAAGTCCGGTAATGTCTTTCATATCGCGTCCGCCAATATCAAATTCTGTGGTAAACATCTCGTCTATTTTGTTTGCCAACTGTTTTTTCCCTCCGTGCAGCTCAGCCAATCCCGAAATATCTTGCGGCACATAAAAGCTGTATTGCCACGAGTTGGCTTCGGTAAAATGCCAATCCACAACAGTGGGATCGAACGGCTCCAGCCATCCGCCGTTAAGGCGCGGACGCATGAAACCACTGGTTGGGTCAAAAATATTTTTGTAAAACTGAGCACGGTGAATGTATTTGTTATACACATCTGTTTTTCCCATTTGGCGAGCCATAATGGCAATATTCCAATCGTTGTAGGCATACTCCAATGTTTTGGAAATGGATTCGTGCTCCATATCGCCCGGAATATGGCCATGAGCGCGGTAGGCATCGAGTCCAAAATGGTCGCGGGTAGCGCTGTGCAGCATGGCCTCCATGGCTTTTTCGGAATCAAAACCGCACAGTCCTTTCATGTGAGCATCGGCAATTACAGAAATAGCGTGATTGCCAATCATGCAGTACGTTTCATTGGCAGCCAGCTCCCAAATTGGCAACAATCCGCCTTTGTCGTACATATCGAGCATGGTTTTAATAAAATCGGTAGTACGTGCAGTATCAAGAATCGTCATTAGCGGATGCCACGTGCGGTAAGTGTCCCAAAGCGAAAATACGGTGTACACATCGAAATCTTCGGCCACATGCACTTTTTTATCCATTCCACGATAGCGTTTGTCCACATCGAAAAAGCGGTTAGGCTGCAAAAACGAGTGGTACATGGCCGAGTAAAAGGTTGCTTTTTGATCGTTTGTTCCTCCGGCCACAGCAACCCGTTTTAACTCCTTATTCCACAGCGTTTTTGAATGTTGGCGCACCGCCTGAAAATTCCATTCGGGCACTTCGGTTTTCATATTATTCAACGCCCCGTAGGCATCAACCGCAGACAGCGCAACTTTCACCTCAATGGCCTCATCTTTTTGGGTATTGAACCCAACAAAAGCTTTCAGTTGGCGCCCTTCGGCAAATAGCGAATCGGTTACCAACCGTTCGCCAATTTGAATTCCTTTGCGCTCAAACGGCTTCGAAAAGGTCATGTGGAAATACCACACCATATCGTTTGCCCAATTGGTTGAGCGGCGCATACCGCGTATTTCGGTATCAGACACAAACTCAATCCACGATTCCACCACCTTATCGCGATGTTCCAGATCGATAATAATATTGGACTGCTCCGATTG
>JAWOEM010000393.1:0-6636 GCA_046482785.1 Salinivirgaceae bacterium | reverse complement strand
GCGCGCCGTAGTAATAAAGGTAGAATTCAAAAATAATAATCCGTTTATTATTCTTTCGCGCACAGCACCCGCATTTTTAGAACGCCTGTTCGAACTGGAAGTACCCGAAATTTTTGATGGCTTAATCACCATTAAAAAAATTGTGCGCATGCCTGGCGAGCGTGCTAAAGTTGCAGTGGAGTCATACGACGATAGAATTGATCCCGTTGGAGCATGTGTGGGTATGAAAGGTGCACGTATTCATGGTATTGTACGTGAATTGCGTAACGAGAATATCGACGTCATAAATTATACGAATAATATTCAGCTTTACATCACACGAGCATTAAGCCCTGCCAAAATTACCAGCATCAAAATTAATGAAGATACCAAAAAAGCCGATGTATATTTGGAGCCCGATCAGGTTTCCTTGGCCATTGGCAAAAGTGGTAGCAACATTAAGTTGGCAGGTCAGCTTACTGGGTACGAAATAGATGTGTATCGCGAATTGGGCGACGACGACGAAGATGTGGATTTGGAAGAGTTTTCAGATGAAATCGATAGCTGGATTATCGATATTCTGAAAGGAATTGGATGCGATACGGCCAAGTCGGTGTTGCAAATACCTAAAGCCGAACTTATGTCCAGAACAGACCTCGAAGAGGAAACTGTTGATGACCTTATAAAGATATTTACCACCGAATTTGAATAAAAATACCATATATAATAAATTATTCATACTATATTCGCACATTAAAGAAGAGAACAATATATGACACTAGGCAAAAAATCGATACGCTTAAGTAAAGTTGCAAAGGAACTAAATGTTGGAATATCGACTATCGTAGACTTTCTTGGAAAACGAAAAGTTGAAGTTCAGTCGAATCCAAATACGAAAATTGGTTCCGAAGTATACGATTTGCTTGTTGCTGAGTTTAGCCAGGATGGCAAGATGAAGAAAGAATCTGAAAAACTCAGCTTAGGAAAACATCGGTCTAAATCCGAGGTTTTTACAATCGATAAAAATGATGAGGTTGATGAAGAAGAGATTGGAGAAGATGAGGATTCTGATTCAACCGATGGAGATGAAATTACAATCAAAGATTTGAGTTCGAAAAAGGAGGAAGTGAAAGCTACATCCAAACCGAAAGAAAAATCAGATAAATCGTCCTCCGAAAAGGCTCCTGTTGAGGGTAGCAAAGAAGAGACTCCAACCGATCAAACAGTCGAAAAAGACAAGCCAAAGCCCGAAGAAAGTGAAGAATCTTCTGCTGCGGAAAGTCAAATTAAGGTTTTGGGGAAAATTGACCTTGATTCTGTGAGTAAATCACGCTCATCGAAAAAACCAAAATCGAAAGAAGCCGAGAAACCCAAGAGTAAAACGGCTTCAAAAAGTGCTGCAAAAGAAGATTCAAAAGTCGAATCGGAAAATGCAAAATCGCCGGAAAAAGCAACTCCTCCAAAAAAAGCAACTCCTCCAAAAAATGAGTCCACTCCAAAAAAGGAAGCTGCACCGAAAGCGGAGAGTAAGGAACCCCAAAAACCTAAGCCTGTAGCGAAAAATAAGCCTGTTCCAAAAAGTAAACAGGAAAAAGCTAAACCGGTTGAGGAAAAAGAGAAGCCGCAAGAGGCTGAAAAAGCAACGCCGAAAAAAGACGATAACTTCATCGAGTCAAAGGTGGAGCGTCTTGCAGGTCCTACAGTAGTTGGGAAAATTGACCTTCCGGCCAATAAACCTAAATCTAAAGAGGATCCGCGTAAGAAAAAGAAGCGTAGAAAACGTATTCGTAAAGATAAGGTTGACGTAAGCAAGGAAAAGCCAAATACAAATAAGCAACGTCAGCAAACACAAACAAACAAAAAAGAACAGCAGAACCGTACACGGAAAAAACGTCCGCAGAAAGCAGAGGTTAACGATGAAGATGTACAAAAGCAAATTAAGGCAACTCTTTCAAGATTAACTTCGAAAGGAAAGGGTAAAAGCGCCAAATACCGTCGCGATAAGCGTGACGCTGTTCACCGTAAGCAGGAAGAAGTAACGCACAAGCAGGAGCAAAGCAAGCATACACTGCAGGTAACTGAGTTTGTCTCAGTTAACGAACTGGCCAACATGATGGATGTAAGCGTTACCGAAGTTATTTCTACATGTATGAACCTCGGATTATTTGTTTCCATTAACCAACGCCTCGATGCTGAAACAATGGCACTCGTGGCCGATGAATTTAACTTCAAAGTAGAATTTGTGAGCGCCGAAGTACTCGACGCTATCGAAGAACGTGAAGTGGATACTCCGGAAGATTTGGTTGATCGTTCCCCAATTGTTACTGTTATGGGTCACGTCGACCACGGTAAAACTTCCCTTCTCGACCATATTCGCAAAGCAAATGTTATTGCTGGTGAGGCTGGGGGAATTACCCAGCACATTGGTGCATATAATGTAAAACTGGACGATGGCCGACGAATAACATTTCTTGATACTCCAGGTCACGAGGCGTTTACCGCCATGCGTGCGCGGGGTGCACAAATTACCGATATTGCCATTATTATTGTGGCTGCCGATGATAGCATAATGCCTCAAACAAAAGAAGCAATTAACCACGCACAAGCTGCCAATGTTCCCATTGTATTTGCTATAAATAAAATAGATAAACCCGGTGCCAGTCCGGAACGCATTAAAGAAGAGCTGGCTCAAATGAACCTATTAGTCGAAAGTTGGGGTGGTAAATACCAATCGCAAGATATTTCGGCGCTAAAGGGTGAAGGTGTAGAGGAATTACTTGAGAAAGTGCTGCTCGAAGCTGAACTCCTTGAGTTGAAAGCGAACCCGAATAAAAAAGCAATAGGAACAGTAATTGAAAGTTCACTCGATAAAGGACGTGGTTATGTTGCCACCATTTTAGTAGAAGCCGGAACGCTTAATATTGGCGATATTATTTTGGCGGGGTCTTATTACGGTCACGTAAAAGCGATGTACAATGAACGTGGTACACGTATTGATACAGCCGGTCCGGCTGTACCGGTTCAAATTTTAGGTTTGAATGGTGCACCGCAGGCAGGAGATAAGTTCAATATAATGCAAAGCGATGCGGAAGCAAAAGATATTGCAAATAAGCGTGAACAATTGCAGCGTGAACAGGGTCTTAGAGCTCAGAAACATATTACACTCGACGAAATTGGTCGCCGTATTGCCATAGGAAACTTCCAGGAACTTAACATTATTGTAAAAGGTGACGTGGATGGTTCTATTGAAGCCCTTTCCGATTCATTAATAAAAAATTCTACCGAAGAAATTCAGGTAAATGTAATTCACAAAGGTGTAGGGCAAATTTCTGAAAGCGATATTTTGTTAGCAGCAGCTTCTAATGCCATTATCGTAGGTTTCCAGGTGCGACCATCTATTGCAGCACGTAAACTGGCCGAGAAAGAAGAGATCGATATTCGCCTCTACTCTGTAATTTACGATGCGATTAACGAAATTCGCGATGCGATGGAAGGTATGTTGTCGCCCGAAATTAGGGAGCAAATTACCGGAACTGCCGAAGTTCTAACCGTCTTTAAAATTACGAAAGTTGGTAAGGTTGCAGGTTGTATTGTTCGCGAAGGTAAAATACCTCGCAACGCAAAAGTGCGCCTTATTCGTGAGGGAATTGTGGTTTACGATGGCCTCTTAGGCTCGTTAAAACGATTCAAAGACGATGTGAAAGAAGTAGCCTCAGGTTATGAGTGTGGATTGAATATTGAAAACTTTAACGATATTAAAGTGGGCGATATGGTAGAATCCTATACCCAAATTGAAGTGAAAAAGAAATTATAATTCAAAAATATTATAATCCGTAAGCATACAGAATTTCTAATTTTTTATGCTTGCGGATTTTGTGTAAAAAAGAACGGCGGTGAAAATTTTCACCGCCGTTCTTTTTTTGTGTATCATGAATTGCTACAAAATAAGCATGGCATCGCCATAGGTACCAAACCTGTATTTTTCTTTAATAGCTACTTGATATGCTTCCTTAATAAGATCGTATCCGCCAAATGCACTTACCATCATTAGCAATGTTGATAGTGGCAGGTGGAAATTCGAAATCATATTATCGGCTACACTAAATTCGTAGGGCGGAAAGATAAATTTGTTTGTCCATCCGCTAAACGGTTTAATCATGCCGTTTGTCGATACAGAGCTTTCCAGTGTTCGCATTACTGTTGTTCCCACTGCACAAATCTTTTTGCCATTTTCTTTTGCCGCATTAATTCGTTCGGCTGTGTTATCCGTAATAATAATTTGTTCCGAATCCATTTTGTGTTTCGTAAGATCCTCAACTTCCACTGTGCGAAAGTTTCCAAGCCCCACGTGTAAGGTTACGAATCCAAAATCGACTCCTCGTATTTCGAGTCTTTTCATTAGCTCGCGGCTAAAGTGCATGCCGGCTGTAGGAGCTGCCACAGCACCTTCGTGCTTGGCATAAATGGTTTGGTAGCGCTCTCTGTCTTCTGCGGTTACCTCACGGTTAATAAATTTTGGAAGTGGTGTTTCTCCGTGAGCATACAAGCTCTTCTTGAAATCTTCGTATGGTCCGTCGAATAAAAAGCGAAGTGTTCTACCACGCGATGTTGTATTGTCTATCACTTCTGCAACCAGGGAATTATCCTCACCAAAATACAGTTTATTTCCAATGCGAATTTTTCGCGCCGGGTCGACTAATACATCCCACAGGCGCTGCTCACGGTTCAATTCGCGGAGCAAAAATACTTCTATTTTCGCGCCGGTTTTTTCTTTGTTTCCATACAAACGTGCGGGAAAAACCTTTGTGTTGTTGAAAACCATCACATCTTCCTCGTTGTAATAGCTGAGTACATCCTTGAAGGTTTTGTGTTCAATTTTTCCCGAAGCCCTGTCAACAATCATTAATCGTGATTCGTCTCGATTACTTGTTGGGTTTAGTGCTATAAGTTCTTCAGGTAGTGTGTACTGAAATTGGGACAACTTCATAATTCGCCAATTTAAATTTATGTTACATCGTTTTTATTTTCTCAATATAGTTGGTCAGATCCCAGGCATTTTCCAAATCGAAACTGCCAATCTTTGTTCTTTCTAATCCAGCTAAATAAGCCCCGCTTCTGAGTGCTTTCCCCAAATCGTAGGCAAATGATCGTATGTACGTTCCTTTACTGCATCTGATACGTACAATAAGCTCTTTAGGTTCGTATTTTTCCAGTTCAATTGCATGAAACGTTATTTCTTTTGGTTTCATTACTACTTCCTGATTTTTTCGTGCGTAGTCATAAGCGGGTTTTCCGTCTATTTTCTTTGCCGAAAAAATTGGAGGCAGTTGGTTTTGTTTGCCTAAAAATGTTGTTAATGTGCCTTCTATAAGGTCTTTGTTGATATGTGCAATCGGAAACTCTTCGTTTATTTCTGTTTCCATATCGTACGATGGTGTGGTAGCTCCCAATGCTATTCGGGCTACATATTCTTTTGGTGCATCCTGAATGTGTTCAATAATTTTTGTGAACTTGCCGGTGCAAATAATCAATAAACCTGTTGCTAAAGGGTCTAGCGTGCCGGCATGGCCAACTTTCAACTTCTTAATTTTAAATGTACTTCGAAGCGCCCAGCGAATTTTATTTACCACATCGAACGATGTCCAGTTGAGTGGCTTGTCGATAAGAATAATTTTTCCATCGCGATAATTCTCCAATTTTTCGTCTATCCCCATATTTGCCATCCCATTGCTAACAATCCCACTACAAAACAATAATATGCGAAATATTTCAATTTTGCGTTTTTCACTAGTTTAATCATCCACAAACAGGCCAATGCTCCTGATATAAATGCAGCGAAAAAGCCTACCGCTAGAGGAACTGCATTGACGGTAGAAGCCGAAACTTCACCGGATAAAATGTCTAGTAGCATTTTTCCCAAAATAATGGGAATAACCATTAAAAATGAGAATCGCGCGGCTTTGGCGCGGTCTATTCTTAATAGTACGCTGGTAGAAATGGTGGCTCCGGCACGTGAAATACCCGGTAGTATAGCAATTGCCTGTGCTATTCCAATGAGTATTGCATCCCAAAAACTTACGCTTTTATCGCGAGTTTTGGCTTTATCGGCAATAAAAAGCAAAAGCCCGGTTACGATTAGCATAGCGCCAACAAGCATGATTTGGTTTTTGAATAGCATATTGATTTGGTCTTCGAGTAACAGACCGATTACACCGGCCGGAACCATCGAAAGAGCTATTTTTGCTACAAATCGCATCTCTTCATTCCATTGCCAGCGAAAAATTCCGGCAATAATTTCGGCTATATCTTTTCGAAAAACAACTATGGTGCTTAATGCTGTGGCTGCATGTAGTACCACGGTAACCATCATGCTTTCTTTTGCAACTAGGCTATTTCCAAATATGGCTTTCGTAATTTCGAGATGCCCGCTGCTACTAACTGGCAAAAACTCTGTAAGTCCTTGAATTATTCCAAGAACCAATGCTTCTATCCAACTCATTGATTATTCAGTTTTGCTTAGTCTTCTTTTTTGGGTTTTCGCATTATTGCCCACATTATATACGCAAATCCGGCTATTACAGTTACGGGAGCAAGGGTTATGCGACGAAAAGAGAATATTTCCCGGCTAAATTCTTCCGGATTGTCTGTGCCGCCTCC
>JAWOEM010000356.1:0-5900 GCA_046482785.1 Salinivirgaceae bacterium | reverse complement strand
ACCACTCCTGTGCTGTCTATCCTTTCCAATAAATAACTTACCGTGAATGTGGTATTTATCAGCTTTGGAAATTCCCATACACCTTCATTCTCGTAATGTGTACTAAGCTTATCAAGCTCAAAGTTGTCTCGAATACAACCGGTAGTTACAAATGCCAACAGGGCAAATACTACGCTGTATTTTATGTACTTTTTTATATGTGTATTCATAATATAGTATTTTTCAACAATTATTTACTGATGATTTTAAATTCTACGCGGCGGTTGCGTTGGCGTCCCTCTTCGGTGTCGTTACTTGCAACCGGTTGTAGGTATGCATACCCTTTGTAAGTAAGGCGTTCTGCTTCTATACCTTGGGCTAGAAGGTAATCAACTACGGCCTTGGCTCGTTCTGTCGATATTTTTTTATTGATAGATAATGAACCTTTGTTATCTGTGTGACCGGAAATTTCAATTTTTAGTTTTGGATAGGCTTCAAGTAACTTCATTACCCGGTGTAATTCGGAATATGAGGTTGTTTCTAATTCCGCTTTTCCAAATTTGAAGAAAATGTTATTTAGAATTACTTTTGTACCTGCCGCCAACTTATTCATCTCAATATCTTTAACAATTTCCTGGTAGTTTGTAGCAGGTGGAATATTGAAGTTTTCTGAGTGGAATAAATAGTCTTTGGCTTTAATGGTCATTGCATAGTTTTTACCTGAAGGTAATGAAACCAGATATTCCCCTTCTTCGCTCGATTCGCTGGTCATAATCACCGAGTCGGCTTCGTTGTCGGTAATTTCAATTATCGATTTAATAGGGTCGTTGGTAATGGCATCAGAGATTTTTCCCTTGACAATGGTAAGTCGAATGGTTTCAATTTCCACGGTTTTTTCGATAACTGTTTCGGTAATTGGTTTTGCGATACTTGCCAGAAGCATATCTTCGGAGCTTTGGATAAGGGGTTTTTCAGGTCCGAGGAAAAGAATTTCATAAATATCAAAATCTTCTCCGTTTCTACCTCTTGAGCTATAGTAGCCGTAGCGACCGTTGGAAGTAATGGCAAAAAACAGATCGTCGCCCGGTGTGTTTATGGGGTATCCCAAATTTTCGGGTGTGCTCCACGTTCCGTCTGGTTGCTTTTCCGATTTAAACAGATCGTAGCCCCCCATGCTGTTGTGCCCTTGCGAGCTGAAGTAGAGTATTTGACCGCTGGGGTGTAAAAACACGCCTTCTTCGTCGTATACGGAGTTTATAGTTCCTCCAATATTTACCGGTTTCGACCATTTTTTGTTGCTTCCTTTTCGGGTTGCTTTATAAATATCCTGACCGCCAATGCTGTTTTCGTCGTCTCTGTTGCTGACGAAATACATTGTGCGGTTGTCATAAGCAATGGTTGCAGAGCTTTCGCGGTTTTTGCTGTTTATTTTACCAAACTTATTGTTTTTTGGTGAGCGCCATTTTTGTTTTTTGTACTCTGTTTGATATAAGTCGCCGCCATTTTTCTTCCCATCAAATAAAATCAATTCCATTCCGTTGGGCGATAGCCCCACTACTGCATTATTACTTGATGTATTAATTTTTTTTGGTAAGTATCCGTTAAACTTCCAGTCGCGTTTTCTTTTTCCGGCCCAAAAAATATTTTCCATGTATTGCCCGGTTGCTTTGTAGATGTCGTCATGTTTTTCATATGGCCTTTTCGAAGTAAAATACATTTTTTGTCCATCTGGTGGCATTACCGGAGCAAAGTCGTCATATTCCGAATTGACTGATTCGATTGAAGTTACAAAAACGCGGGCTGTATCGGCCAATAATTCCTTGGCATAGCGGCATTCGCTAATGCGTTTCTTGAGCATTTGGTCGGCGTAGCCAAGTTGTTCCGCTGTTAACTTGTTTTTGTATTCGTTGTAGTGCTTAATGGCTTCATCGAATTTGTAATTGAGGTGCAACGCTTTGGCCAAGTTGAGTGGCGCTTTTAGGTGCACTTCTTTATTTTGGTTGTAAGCCAATTCTAGATAGGTGAGTGCTTTGGTTGCCGGTATGGCACGCAAGTACGAAAGCCCCAACATGTAGTTTAGTTCTGCGTGCTTTGCATACATTTCGTGTGCAGCCTGAAAGTGTTCCGCAGCTTGCTTGTAGTCGGCAAATGTGTTTTGCCTAAAGGCTCTTTTTCCTTTACGGATATGTTTTTTCAAAAGCCGCAACTCTTTTTTGTTTTCGAATTCGGTTTTGTCTATTTTTATTTTAAGCCTTTGTGCCTGAGTGCTTCCAATAATTGAAACCACTGCTAATAGAAGTAATATGTATCGCATTTTTATCATACTTTTCTTCGTGAATAATATTTTAATTCTGATCACAGTGCATTAAAAAGTTTTTGGCTCTTTCTGTTCCATTCTCTACGGCTTTTTTCCAATCTGCACATGCTCCTTCAAAATCTTTTAGCATTTCGCGTGCATTGCCTCTGTTCAAGTATGCTATGCCATAGTCTGGTTGCATTTCCAATGCTTGTGTAAGGTATTTAATGGCTTCGTGATATTCTTTTTGTTTTATGAGGGCGTTTCCCAGATTATTGTAAGCGTAAAGGTAGTCGTCTTTTATTTCTAATGCTTTTTGATAATCCACAATAGCGCCTTCAAAATCTTCATCGAGGTATCTGGCAAAACCACGGTTATTATAGGCAATATGCATGGTCGTATCCATTTTTATGGCCAAACTGTATTCTTCAATTGCCTCTTTATAATCGCCTTTTGAGCGTTTTACCGAACCCAGATTATTGTATGCAATGGACAGCCGTGGATCGAGCTCCAGCGCCTTATTGTAATCGTCTATGGCTGCATCAAAATTTTCAATCATTCGCCTTGCACTGCCTCTGTCGTGGTACGCATACGTGAATTCCGGGTTTATGTTTATGGCAAGCGTAAAGTCGCCAATGGCTTCATCGTATTTTTTATTCCTGAATTCAACCACACCTCTATAATAGTACAAGTTGGCATTTTCGAGTCCCAAATCTATTGCCTTGCAATAATCTTTATAGGCGTTTTCTAAATTTTCCGACATGTCGTAGGCACGACCTCTGTTAAAGTAGGCAAAGGATAGTGCACTATCAATTTCTAATGCCAGAGTCAGGTTCTCAATGGCTTCTTCGTACTTCTCTTGCCTAATGAGCGTACTTCCAAGGTTGAGGTAGGCTTTGGCAAATTTGTTGTCGTACTTGAGAGCTTCTTTAAAGCTGGCAACTGCTTCATCGAAATTTCCACGCCCAAAATGATCAATTCCTTGGTTATAAGCAATTTCAGCTTCTTGGTTTTTTGCAGCCACCAATGTGGGGTCGTCAAAAAGCTGGGGCTGTTCTATCTGAGCTATCGAAAGTATTGGTAGTACTAGCATCAGAACAATTAGCGTACATTTGTTCATGTGTATGTATTTTAGTTTTTAATTATTAATTGCCTTTATTATTCGTTTTTTCTTTATTTATTGTTTTGTCTCTATACTTATGGTGGCTTAATAATTTTTACTCTTTGAAAAGGAATAAGCACTTTTTATTCTTCAAAATTATAATTAAAATAACCATGCAGCAATTATTTATCCATTTTTCTACGGCCACCTATTCGTTGTTAGTCTTATTTTTCCTGTTTTTCCCCATTTTTTCCATGGAATGATTTTTGTCAATCGTCAAGACTTGGAGTTTTATATTCCGATTGTTTAAAATTACTAGCTTTGTGGGCATTGATTTATAAAGAAAATTTTACTTATGATGTTGTCTGATATTTTAAAGATAAAGCACTCACTTTTATTAGCTCCAATGTTTATGGTGACCAATACAAAAATGGTTGAGGCTGCCGTGCAAGCAGGAGCTACAGGGGTTTTGGCTGCACATAATTACCGTCATCCCGAAGCACTTCGGAAGGCCATACGTAAATTACACGATAAGAAATTGCGTCCCATAGGGGTAAATATAGTATTAGATTTTGAAGCAGAGCAGTTTCGAAGTTTTTTAGAGGTTTGTACGGAGGAGCGCGTCGATTTTATTATCAGTTCGCTTGGCGATCCTAAAATGGTTGTTGATGCTTGTAAGCCGTTGGGCATAAAGGTTTTTTCTGATGTAGTAAATATGCAGCATGCAGCTAAAGCCGTAGGCCGCGGGGTCGATGCCTTGGTAGCTGTTACCCGCGATGCAGGCGGACATGCCGGAAAGTTGACCGCCGAAGAACTCATTCCTCAGCTTGTTAGTCAATTTAAAGTTCCGGTTATTGCGGCCGGTGGTGTTGCCAATCATGATGAGTATAAACGTATGATTGCACTGGGGGCTTCGGGCGTATCGGTTGGCACGGCCTTTATTGCTACACACGAATGCGAGGTAGACGATGAGTACAAACAGGCGTTAATAAAAGCCGATAAAAAGGATGTGTTACTCACAAAACGAATATCGGGTATACCCATAACAGTATTGAATACGCCATACATTGCATCGATTGGCGAGAAGCGTTCTTTTTTAGAAAAAAAGCTTAAACGCCATAAACGGTTAAAACACTTTATGGGTAGCGCGTTGCCAAAAATTGGTTTGGAACGTTACAAGCACCACGTTGTAGGCCCCGATTATCGTAAAATATTTTGTGCCGGACCCTCGGTGCAACATATTCATTCAGTTACATCGGTTGCCGAAGTTGTTCAGCGGATTACAACCCAACGTTAGTTAGCGCGAAGCGGCTTTTTGCCTTCTGTCCTGTTGTCGTAATAACGAACTGATGGGTAAGCAAAATCGATTGTTTCAATTTGGCCAAACCGGTCAAGAATATCTTCCCAAATTAACTCTGTCATACCTCTGCGCTGCTTAGCTGCTACAAGAAAACGGGCTGTAAATAATACTCCGCTGTCTCTTACGCTGGTATACACCTTTGGTGTAAGGTTTTTATAAAAAATGAGGTATTTTTTCGATGCATTGCGAATTTCTTTTCGTGCAGTATCTACAATGTGGTGAGTGCGGTTCGTAACAATTTCTTCAATAGCCGTTTTGGCAAATCTCCAATCACTTTCAAAAGTTACAAGCACCTCAATCTCGTCCCAAATATATTTAAATCCGGTGGTGTAATTGGCCAAATTGTGCTGAAAAACTGAAGCATTCGGAATATGTACCACGCGCCCGGTGCTTTGGTCGGCATGAACCCAGTTACCTATTTCAATAATGGTAAACTGAAAAACTCTGATATCTACTACATCGCCTTTTTTATCGCCAATTTCAATGCGATCAGATAATTCAAATGGCTTGCGCCAAATGATAAAAAGCCATCCGGCCATATCAGTAATGGGGTCTTTCAATGCAATGGCTAAACCGGCAGAAAACAAACCAAAAAAGGTTGCCAATGATCCAAATTCCAATAACCAAAGGTCTGCAATTAAAATAATGAAAACGAAAAATGCAGATCGTCTTACAATCTTTCGAAGGTTAAACTGACGTTTGGCACACGGGGGGCGCCCGGCCGGGCGCGCTGGAGCTCCACCGAGAGGCCGGCCCGCCACGCCTGACGGTGGTGGTGCGCGACGGGACGCGCATCGCCGACCTCGAGGTGGCCGGTGACCACTCGGGGGGCGTGCTCCGGCACGAGGACGGCTGGCGGTGGGTCGTGGAGCATCCGCCCGGCTCCGGTGAGTGGTGGTTGCGTGACGGTGACGGGCGGCTGGTCGCCACCGCGGCCCGGCACGCGCCGGTCGGGGAACGGTGCGAGGTGGAGCTCACGGAGGTAGGGCGCTTCGTCGTGGTCCCCACCGGTCGGTGGTGGACCCGGCGTTGGTCGGTGCGCGATACGGGCGAGCGGGTCGTCCTCGAGGTGGTGCAGCGACCGGTGACCCGGCCCGTCCACGACGTGGTGCTGCGCTCGGGGGACCTCCCGACCGAGCTCGTCTGGGTGGTGGCCTGGCTGC
>JAWOEM010000304.1:0-14310 GCA_046482785.1 Salinivirgaceae bacterium | reverse complement strand
CGAAGCATCGAGCAATCCATCGATCCATGGAAGCAATTTCTTAGCCGCATGGTCGGTATGCAAAATAACGGGCACGCCATACAATTTTGCCAAATGATTGATATGCAATGCAGCTGCAACTCCACCGGCAACAGCAGCTTGTTGGCCTTCGAGACCAATGCCTTTACCGGCATAGAAAGATGCTCCACCGTTGGAAAGCTGTATAATTACCGGCGAATTTACCTTTTTAGCTGCCTCAAGTACGGCATTGGCCGAATTTGTTCCTACTATATTAACTGCCGGAAGCGCAAAACCCTCAGCTTTTGCATGCTTAAGAACTTTGGTAACATCGTCACCGAAAAGTACTCCGGGCTTAACAAGATCAAATATTTTTGTCATAAGTATATATTTTAAATTTTTGAAAGTTAAAGTTACAGCTTTTATTAGTTTCCGCAAAAATACCTTTTGAGTTATTCAACATGATATTCTTACTCCCATCCAACAACAAGTAATCGCATTATTTTGTCTTATCGGGAAGTGTCGGAATGGCCGGTTTTTTCACCGGATTTTGCTCCAATTCTTTCAATATCACCTCAATGGCTTTTTGCAACTGGGCGTCTTCGCCAATAAACTCTTTATATGGATCATTATCGATTTCAATATCAGGATCTACGCCATGTCCTTCAATAATAAACTTACTGCCATCTTTTGCAAATGGTGCAAACTCAGGCTTGCGAAGATCGGCTCCATCGATAAACGGCAACGAACCTGTAATACCAACAACTCCTCCCCAAGAGCGCTTGCCAATAATTGTTCCTTCTTTATGCATTTTAAATCGGTATGGGAATAAATCTCCATCGGAGGCCGAATATCCATTAATCAGCAATACTTTAGGCCCGTTTAGCATGCCCGAAGGGCTATTATCTACAACCTTACGATTTCGGCGCATATTATAGAAAACCAACTCGCGACGCAAGCGTTCCATGATCATGGGCGATACATTTCCGCCACCATTTCCACGGTCATCAATAATGAGCGCTTCTTTATTCAGTTGTGGGTAAAAATGCTTCACAAACTCATTGAGGCCGCCCGGCCCCATATCCGGAATATGAATATAACCAATACGATCTGAAGCATTATTAACCTTTTCGATGTTCGTTTGCACCCAATTATAATAGTATAACTCCGATTCATCATCGATGGTTTTTACGAGAACTTTTCGCGCATCTTTTGCATTGGCTTTTTCGCTCACAGTAAGTTCAACCAACTGGTTAGCTTTACCTGCCAGCAATTGATAGAAGTCGTTAACACTTTTCGTACTATTTCCATCAACAGCAATAATGTAATCGCCTGTATTAACGGCTACACCCGGCTCTGTAAAGGGCGAACGTGCAGTTTTTCTCCAGTTTTCTCCTTGTAAAATTTTCTCTACTTGAAAATACCCCGATTTATCGGCGACAATTTTTGCGCCCAGCAAACCGGTTTTAATACGCTCTACATCAGGTCTATCGCCACCATTAATGTAGGCATGACCAATATTTAACTCGCCAATTAATTCACCGATAAGGTAATTCAGATCGTTGCGGTGATTAACAAATGGAATTAAACCGTAATATTTATCGTGCATAGCCTTCCAGTCTGTTCCATGCATATTTTCGGCATAAAAGAACTCGCGCATTTGGCGCCAAGCCTCTGTATAAATCTGCTTCCATTCCTCTTTTTTGTCTACCCACAATTGCATGTTCGAAACATCAACCTTGTTTTCGGTTTTCAACTCACCACCGGGAACATCTTCAACGTAATATTTTCCATTTTGGCGAACAAGCACCTTTTTACCGTCGGCAGAAACCACAATCGATATACCTTCAGCTACATCAGTCTCCTTTTTGTTTTCAAAATCGTAAACTTTAAGTTTCGATTTGTCATCGCCCGATTGCATAGTCGAGTAAAACAATTTGTTTTTCACTGGCTGCAAATTCCAATAATAGCCCGGATCAATAGGTAATACTGTTATCCTGTCTGCTATTCCTTCCGCATCGACCTTTACAGTTGGAGCATCTTTTGTTTCCTCCGTTTTTTCTTCACTTTCAGTTGTTGCCTCCACTTCGTCGTTTTCGGGAGCAAAAGGCACTTTGGTGTCCTTACTTAAAGGTATTAAATAGATGCGATCCATATTTTCGTAGGCATAGTTCCACTCTACATCGCTATAGGTTGGCGAAAAATCGCGTGCCGAAGTAAAGTATATAAACTTACCACAGGGCGAAAAAATTGGCGATCCGGCATCGTACCAGTCTTTTGTAGCAGTAATTGCATCGGTACTTTCCAAATTAAACAATTTAATAATGGTCATGTCGTTTTCTTGTGGTTCCCCATAAACAATCCATTTAGAATCGGGGCTCCAATTGTAACTGTATACATGTCCGTATGTTGAATGTACCACCTCGGTTACGTCCTTGCTTTCAATGTTCACATAGTTTAATTTGTAGTCCTGATCGCGCCACACAATCTTTTTACTATCGGGCGACCATTCAAAACTGAAAATATACGTATCATTTTTAGTAACTTTCACCGGCTCAGCATCTTCAGTATTTTCACGAATATAAATTTGGTCTTCTCCATCCATATCCGAAATCCACGCCATATACTTACCATCGGGCGACCATGCAGGCTCGCGGTCGTGCGCATTGGCAGACTGTGTTATATTATACGTAATGCCATTTTTTGCAGGCACGCTCCATACATCGCCACGGGCGCCAAATAATACACGCTTGCCTTTCGGCGATATAGTGGCATCATCAATATTTTTTGAGGCATCCACAAAAGCATTGCGACCAAAACGCTGATCGTTTTCTATGGCAATCGATAACTTTTCAAGTTGTTTATCTTCAAATCGATAAATGTATAAATAGCCTTCATTTTCGAATATAATGCCATTGGTACCCAACGATGGAAATTTTACATCGTACGTATCAAATTGAGTTACCTTCTCAATTTTTTCGCTTTCAGCGCGATACACGTATAAATTCATTGTACGCTCTCTGTCCGATGCAAAGTACACATCGCCTTTGTGCCACATGGGGAAAATATCTTGTGAAACATTATCGGTAAGTTGTTTTGTTTCTTTGGATTTAAAGTCAAACAACCAAATATCATCGGCCATACCGCCTTTGTAGTATTTCCAGGTGCGAAATTCTCGCATAACGCGGTTAAATGCCAATTGGTTTCCATCGTCAGAAAAGGTATTAAACCCACCGGTTGCCAAAGGCAACTGCTCCGATAAACCACCGGTTACAGGCACTTTAAAAAGGTGTCCAACAAACGAATTAAATGTAACGCCTCGACTACGATACACGATGTATTGCCCATCGGGTGTCCACGAAGTTACAATGTTATTGGGTCCCATGCGGTCGCTCACATCATCGCGATTCAGCGTAGCAGTATGTGTAAGACGTTTAGGCTTGCCGCCTTCGGCAGGAATTACATACACCTCCGTATTGCCATCGTACTGGCCGGTAAAGGCAATTTGAGAACCATCGGGCGAAAAGCGCGGAAACATTTCATACCCTTCATGAGATGTTAGTCTGCGCGCAGTTCCTCCTGCCCTATCGGCCAAATATAAATCTCCGGCATAGGAAAACACCACGTTGTTTTCATGAAAATCGGGAAATCGCATCATTCGAGCCTCTTGAGCATCAAGCTGTCCAAAAAAGGCTGAAAGAACCAATAAAATCAATAATTTGTAATGTGTCATGTTAGCTCTATATTTTAGTTCGTTCGAAATTAACGTTTTTTTTGCAAAACTGTTGAGCCTTACCTATGAAATATCCGAAAACACCGTTAAATTTGTGGCATCAAAAAATTCACTGAAATACTCACATGATTAATCGTCTTTCAAAATGATAAGACCAACAGCTATTTACGTTAAGCTTCTTCCAATTCTCGCAATTCTCATTTTTACAATAAGCACAAATCTTCGTGCAATAAATCCAACCTTCGATACCACTTACCATTGGGTCGATAGCGTATTCAAATCGCTTACACTTGAGCAGCGAATTGCCCAATTAATTATGATTGATGCCTACTCAAATAAAGGCAAAGCTCACGAAAGGCATATCGAACGTTTGGTTCGGAAATACAACATTGGAGGCATCATATTTTTTCAGGGTGGCCCCGTTAGGCAGGCTAACCTAACCAATCGGTATCAGCAAGCAGCAAAAACGCCCATAATGATTGCCATGGACGCTGAGTGGGGACTTGCCATGCGGCTCGACAGTGTGGCACCGTTTCCGCGGCAAATGATGCTGGGAGCCATGAGCAATAATGGGTTAATCTACGACATGGGAACGGCTGTAGCAAAACAGTGCCGCCGATTAGGCGTTCACGTCAATTTCGCTCCTGTTGTTGATGTGAACAACAATTCGCAAAACCCCGTAATTAATAGTCGATCGTTTGGTGAAAACAAGCATAACGTGCTCAAAAAATCGTTTGCCTACATGCAGGGAATGATTGATAACCGACTGATTGTAACGGCCAAACATTTTCCCGGCCATGGCGATACCGATGCCGATTCGCACCATAACCTTCCGGTTCTTAATCATTCGAAAGAACGCTTGCATTCCATCGAACTATTTCCTTATAAATACCTGATTAAGTTGGGACTAAACGGAATTATGGTTGCTCACCTTCAGGTAAATGCATTGGACAATCGCCCCAACACCCCATCGAGCATATCGTACCCCACCATAACCACATTACTCAAAGAACAAATGGGTTATCAAGGTTTGATTTTTACCGATGCTCTGAATATGCGTGGCGTAGCCGATTATTACTCTCCGGGGCAACTGGAAATTAAAGCACTCGAAGCCGGCAATGACGTACTTCTATATCCGGAAAACGCCGAAACATCGATCAAGGCCATTGCCGCAGCCATTCGCAACGGAGAATTGTCCGAATCGATTGTTAATACACGCTGCAAACGTGTACTGGCTGTAAAATACTGGCTCGGCCTCGATCAGGAGCAATACGTAGAAACAGAAAACCTCATTACCGATCTTAATCCGTCTAAAACAGACGAACTGAACCATTGGTTTGCCCGCGAAGCCATTACGCTAATCAAAAATACAAACCAGCATATTCCGCTCAACAATAAGGCACTAAAAAAATTAGCAGTAGTAACACTAGGAAGCCGCGAATCGAACATGTTCCATTTACGCATGAACGATTACAATTCGCCGGACTACTTTTACCTTAGTACAAACCCCACCGAAAGCGAAATTGCACGTATAAATCACCAACTTGAAAATTACGACAATAGCATCGTTGCAGTACAACGCACAAGCAATTCGCCCTATCGGAAATATAATGTCAATCCGGCCTTAATATCGGCTGTAAAACAGTTTTCGCAAAATAAAAACGCCTCCTTGGTTTATTTTGGCAACCCCTACGCATTGCAAATGCTGGAGGGAACAGCCAATTATCGTTCAATATTGGTAACTTATCACGATACCGAATACACACGCGACTACGCCGCACAAATACTTATGGGTGGCCAGCCGGCCAAAGGCAAACTTCCGGTAAGCATCGACCTGCACAAAGCTGGCAGTGGTTTTAAAACATCGAAAACGCGATTGGGTTTTGCACACCCCGACATGGTTGGTGCAAACAGTTCTACTCTGCTGCAAGCCGATGCCATAGCTTACGAAGCCATCAGCAAAAGAGCAACACCGGGATGCGTCATTTTGGCCGCACGCAATGGCGATGTTTTTTATCATAAATCTTTCGGACACCATACCTACGAACGAGAAAAAACAGTGTCAAAATCGTCCATTTACGATCTAGCATCGATAACCAAAATTGCAGCCACCATGCCGGCGCTTATGTACTTCTACGATCGCAACCAACTGGATTTGGATAAAACAATTGGCGATTATCTCAATTTGCCCAAAAACTCAAATGTCGGTTCACGTAAATTACTCGATGCCCTTATTCACCAAGCAAGACTGAAGGCTTGGTTTCCATTTTACCGAAGAATGATTGATACCACACATGATTTTAAACCACGTTTTTTTACAACAGAAAAAAACGACCAATTTAGGATCGAGGTAGCACAAAATGTTTATGCATCGCAAGAAGCCGTCGATACGCTTTTTCATATTCTAGATACGCTGCCATTGCATGACAAAAAGAAATACAAATACAGCGATATTGGGTATTACTACTACTATAGAATTGTTGAAAAATTGAGCCATCAACCATTCGACAAATTTTTGAACGACACATTTTATTCACCCATGGGATGCGGCACAACGGGATTTAACCCGCTAACAGGTCATGCCATTTCGGAAATTGTTCCCACCGAACACGACACCATTTTTCGTAAACAGACCATCCAAGGCCACGTTCACGATCCGGGAGCTGCAATTTTAGGGGGCGTTTGCGGACATGCAGGGTTATTTTCATCGGCGTTAGATTTGGCCAAAATAGGCCAATTATTTCTCAGTGGAGGAAAATATGGCAGCGAAACATTTATCAGTAAACCAACTATTGACCTATTCACAAAAGCTAGTTTTACATCGCAAAACAATCGGCGGGGCATTGGTTTCGACAAACCGGAATACCGCAAAAACTACATTGGTCCTACTTTTTGGGGCATTCCATTGGAAAGTTACGGTCATAGCGGCTTTACCGGAACCTATTTGTGGTGCGACCCTGAAAGTGGAATATTATACGTATTTTTAAGTAACCGCATTCACCCCGATGCCGGGAACCGCACACTTATTCGCGACGATATCAGAACACGAATTCATAAAGTGTTTTACAATGCAATAAATGCTGAATTGGCCAAGGAGCAAACAGACAAAGAATCATGAATGCACAACTAACAAAAACGATCTAACATAGAATTAGTATAAATTACAAAAATGTTATATAACAAGTTATCTAATTTTTCATATCATACAGAGTATAACTACTTTTGCACAAGAATGAAACACATTTTTAATAACATTCAATTAAACTATTCCACAATATGAAACCAACGCATATCGAACACATCGGCATTGCGGTAAAAAGCCTTACTGAAGCAATCCCCTATTACGAGAAAGTACTTGGATTAGAGTGCTATGCCGTAGAAGAGGTTAAAGACCAAAAGGTTAAAACAGCATTTTTTAAAGTAGGCGAAACAAAAATTGAACTTTTAGAGTCTACAGATCCTGAAGGTCCTATTGGAAAATTCCTAGCCAAAAAAGGTGAAGGTATACACCACATAGCCTTTGCTGTTCCTGAAGTGAATCAGGCTTTAACAGATGCAGAAGAAAACGGAGTACGCACCATCGACAAAGAAGGTCGCAAAGGTGCTGAAGGTCTGAACATCGGTTTTTTACATCCGAAATCGACATTTGGAGTACTCACCGAACTTTGCAGCGAAAAATAATTGTTTTATTAATAACGATATACATACATAATGTCAACGCAAGATAAAATAAAAGAACTCATTAAGCTTCGGGAAGAAGCATATTTGGGTGGAGGACAAAAAAGGATTGATGCTCAGCATGCCAAAGGTAAATTAACTGCACGCGAACGAATTGACGAGCTGCTGGACGAAGGTAGTTTCGAAGAATTCGACATGTTTGTAACGCACCGTTGTACCAATTTTGGTATGGAAAAGAATAAAATTCTCGGCGACGGAGTTGTTACAGGCCACGGAACGATTGATGGACGAAAAGTTTTCGTTTTTTCGCAAGATTTCACCGTTTTTGGAGGTTCGCTCTCGGAAACGTTTGCGCAGAAAATTTGCAAAATTATGGACATGGCCATGGAGGTTGGTGCTCCGGTAATTGGTATTAATGATTCAGGCGGTGCTCGTATACAGGAAGGTGTTACCTCATTGGCCGGATATGCAGAAATTTTCGAGCGTAATATTTTGGCTTCAGGTGTAATTCCACAAATTTCGGCCATTTTTGGGCCTTGTGCCGGTGGTGCCGTATACTCTCCTGCCCTCACCGATTTCATTATGATGACTGAGGAAAATTCCTACATGTTTGTTACCGGACCGAAAGTTGTAAAAAGTGTAACCGGAGAAGATATCTCAACAGAAGATCTTGGAGGAGCAAAAGTTCACGCTTCAAAATCGGGTATTTCGCATTTTATGTTGGAAAGCGAACAAGAAGGTTTACTGCTAATTCGCAAACTTCTTGAGTACCTTCCGCAAAACAATCTTGAAGAACCCATAACAACCGAATGTACCGATCCCATTGATCGAATGGAAGATGTGTTAAACACAATGGTTCCGGAAAATCCGAACATTCCATACGACATGAATGATGTGATTGAGACAATGGTTGATTACGGTGAGTTTTTGGAAGTGCACCGAAACTATGCCAAAAACATTATTACCGGATTTGCCAAATTTAATGGACAACCCGTTGCAATAATTGCCAACCAGCCAAACTATTTAGCGGGTGTGTTAGATATTAACGCATCGCGTAAAGCGGCACGTTTTGTACGTTTTGCCGACGCATTTAATATTCCAATTGTTACTTTGGTTGATGTTCCCGGATTTTTGCCAGGTAGTGGCCAGGAATCAGGTGGAATTATTATTCATGGTGCAAAACTATTGTTTGCCTATGGTGAAGCTACCGTTCCAAAAATTACCATTTCAATTCGCAAATCGTATGGTGGAGCACACGATGTAATGAGTTGTAAACAATTACGTGGCGATCTGAATTACGCATGGCCATCGGCAGAAATTGCTGTAATGGGAGCTAAAGGAGCAACGGAGGTTCTGGAAGGTAGAGCACTTAAAGAGCTGAAAACCGACGAAGAGCGTGAAGCGTTTATGGCGAAAAAAGTTGAGGAGTACAATAAAGAGTTCTCAAACCCTTACAAAGCAGCTGCACTAGGTTACATCGACGATGTAATTGAACCTCGCAATACACGCTTCCGCATTTGCCGCGGTTTAGATTTGCTGGCAACCAAAAAAGTGGTTAATCCACCAAAAAAACATTCAAATATCCCATTGTAAACTATGAATATGATGAATATAATAGCATCTGTAGCTAGTCAGGGAGGCTATACCATCGCTCTGGTAGGAATACTCGTTGTTTTTGGAGCGTTGATATTGCTGTATACGCTTTTTGCACAACTGCCAAAAATCATTAACATGAATATTCGCAGTAAACTACGCCGCGAAGGAAAGTATGAATGTGCGGAAGAAGACGATTTTTCGCTTTCCGGTGATGTAAGTGCAGCTATTGCAACGGCAGTAAGCCTTTACTATAGCGATGTACACGACGAAGAGTCGAACATTATCACCATTAAGAATATGTCGAAAAAGTATTCGCCCTGGAGCTCTAAGATTTACGGAGTACAAAATCAACCATTTAAACGATAATTTTCGTAAGATAACAAACATGAAAGTATTCAAATTTATCATAAAAGGTCAGAAATACGACGTATCTGTCAAAGAATCTGACGAAAATCACCTCAATGTAGAAGTGAACGGAACCACCTACAAAGTTGAGGTAGAGCAAAACGCCATGGCCAAGAAAACGCCAAAATTGGTTCGTAAACCTGTTGCAAAACAACCCGGAGAGGGCAAGTTGCAAAAAACCGAATCGACAGGTGGTTTCAAACTTAAAGCCCCACTACCCGGAAGTATATTTAAAATTAACGTAAAACCGGGCGACAGCGTTATTAAAGGCCAAACCTTGTTGATTATGGAAGCCATGAAAATGGAAAATAATATTCAGGCCGAAAAAGATGGCGTTATTAAGGATATTAAAGTCAATGTTGGCGATAGCGTTCTCCAAGATGACGTTTTACTCGAAATGGAATAAATCATGCTAAAAAATATAACCATGCGAAAAATATTTCTGCTGATCATAACCATTTTCTTAACCGGCATTACTGCCCTGCATGCCCAAAAAGAAGAAGTTGCTCAGCAGTTACTTAGAGGAAAATGGCTTAACGAAGCTGAAGGCTACATTCCACGCCCAATAGCAGATGACGAAAGCGAAAACCAAAGAACGGTATCGCGCCTTAAAACGTTGACTTTTAAAGCCGGCGGCACTTTTGAGATGGACTCAATTAAAACCCACTATCCGGGCAAATGGAAAGTTGTGGGTAATAAAGTTGTAATAACTTACACTCCAAAAAAAGTAATCCATTTTCATAAAAATACTGATCCCAACGATCGATCGTCTGATTACAAAACAACCAACGAGATAGTCGACCTTGGAACCCGGGAAGGATATATTAAAGATGGCAAGCTTTACATGGATCATACCATCTACGAAAACTATTCCGGTGCTACGGCAGGGTTGCTTTCGTTTTACGAATATTCGGGCTTTGCCAATGCCACAGGTGGCAACCTAATTATGATTGTAATTGGTCTCTTTTTTATCTTCCTGGCCATTAAGTACGATTACGAACCATTGCTGCTTATTCCTATTGGAACAGGTATTTTAATTGGTAATATACCAATGTTCCAAGGTGTCGATTTCAACTTGCAGTTGGGTGTTTACGAGCCAGGTAGCGTTATGAATTACCTTTATGGAGGTGTAATGCAAGGATGGTATCCACCACTCATCTTTTTAGGTATTGGTGCCATGACCGATTTCTCGTCGCTCATGTCGAATCCACGCCTTATGCTGCTTGGGGCAGCTGCACAGGTGGGTATTTTCATTACTTTCTTGGGAGCACTCTATTTAGGCTTTGCTCCGGCAGAGGCTGGTGCAATAGGTATTATTGGAGGTGCCGATGGCCCTACGGCTATTTTCTTATCATCGAAACTGGCCAACGGAGTAAATATTATTGGTTATACCGCAGGCGGCGATCCGATTTTGGTTAAAAACCTTATCGGCCACATTGCCATTGCTGCATACTCTTATATGGCACTTGTGCCTGTAATTCAACCCCCGGTAATTAAATTGCTAACATCGAAACGTGAACGCCGAATAAAAATGCGTCCGCCAAGAGCTGTATCCAGACTTGAGAAAATTCTATTCCCAATTTTCGGATTGCTTATTACTGCCTTTATTGCGCCAACATCGCTCCCACTACTTGGAATGCTTTTCTTCGGAAACCTCCTGAAAGAAAGTGGTGTAACCGGACGATTGGCCAATACTGCCAGCAATGCTCTAATCGATACCATTACTATTTTGCTTGGATTAACCGTAGGTGCGTCAACTCAGGCCGATGTGTTCCTGACAAAAGACTCTATTCAGATTTTTGCACTTGGTGCAGGATCATTTGTTATTGCCACAATGGGAGGGTTGATTTTTGCCAAAATCATGAACTGGTTATCACCGAAAAATAATCCAATCAACCCAATGATTGGTGCTGCAGGTGTATCGGCCGTGCCCGATAGTGCCCGAGTAGTGCAAAATATGGGTATTAAAGAAGATCCGACCAACTACTTGTTAATGCACGCCATGGCGCCAAACGTTTCAGGTGTTATTGGTTCTGCTGTTGGTGCAGGTATCTTGCTCAGCTTTTTAATGTAATTTGCAATTGTGTTAAAACGTTTCGTTTTTTCATAAGTTACGACAGATATATTAAAGCAGGCTTCGACTTCGAAGCCTGCTTTTTTTTATGTCTCGATATTTTACTATTGAAGAACATAAAAAAATGTGATAGAAAACATGCTTTTTTCGAAACCCTGACAAAACTCATTCTTTTTGATAAATATATCGGCCATTTTGAACACTCAAAAAAACGAATGAATTATGTATAAAATAACGCAACACCCAATTCTAGATGTATCGGCCGGAGAAACAACCAAGTTTTCGTACAATGGCCGGGAAATTATGGCCGAAAAAGGCAAAACCATAGCTGCTGCTCTCCATCAGGCAGGGTTTCCGGTTCACAGTCACAGCCTTACGAACCGAAACCGAAGTTTGGAATGTGGTATTGGAAAATGCGGTGCGTGCGAAATGCTTGTAGACGGATTTATTAAACGGATCTGTATCACGAAAGTGGACAGTATAAAAGAGGTAACCGAAATACCAAAAAACTACGAGCCCACTACAACAAACTATCATGAGAATAATACAACAAAAATATATAAAACCACAGTAGCCATTATTGGAGCCGGCCCGGCAGGATTGGCCGCACGCGCTCAACTGAACGACTACAATATCGATAACCTGGTTATTGATAATAACGATACTATCGGCGGACAATTTACCATGCAAACTCATCAGTTTTTCTTCTTTGAAAATGAAAAGAAATTTGGTGGAATGCGCGGGTTCGATATTCCTCCGGCACTTACACAAGATAATTTCGATGGAATTTTACTCAATTCAACGGTGTGGGATCTGCTTGAAGGAAAACGAATTGCCGTTAAAAACATAAAAACCGATGAGATCTATTATATTGATGCCGAACATTTAATAATTGCTACAGGTGCAGTTCCATTTATGCCATCGTTCGAAAACGATGACTTGCCCGGTGTTTACACTGCGGCGGTAGTGCAAAAAATGATGAATAACGAGAATACCCTCTTAGGAAAAAATATTCTTACTGTTGGCGCCGGAAACATTGGGTATCTGACTTCTTATCAGGCCGTGCAAGCCGGTGCAGAGGTAAAAGCCATACTAGAAGCACAACCCAACGAAGGAGGATTTCCGGTACAAGCCAACCGAGTGCGACGTTTGGGTATACCCATTTACCTATCGCACATACTTGTAAAAGCCATTCCCAATGCCGACCATACCGGAGTTACCGGTGCTGTGGTGGCTGAAGCAAAAAACTTTAAACCCGTTCCGGGTACAGAACGAATAATAGAAGGAATCGATACAATAAATATTTGTACCGGTCTGGTGCCCGATGATGCACTGCTGCGCAAAGGCAAAGAGGTATTTGGGCGAAATGTGCACGGCGCAGGCGATGCTATACGCATTGGAGAAGGAACAAGTGCAGTGCTACGCGGAAAACAAGTGGCTTTCGAAATTTTAGATGAACTGGGCGAACGCTTTAATTACGACGAATATCTGAAAGTTTCGAAAGAATACATCGATTCGCAACAGCACCCCGTGCAGGTTATACCGTCTCCTGCCCTGCCCGATGCCAAGCGTATGGAAAAACCGTTTGTTATTGCCGATTGTCTTTACGGATTTGCTTGCAACCCTTGTGCATTTGCTTGCCCGCACGATGCAATCACCAAATCATCGTCGAGTACAGTGCCGGTCATCGATTTTGAAAAATGCATCGGTTGTATGCAATGTGTAACCCTATGCCCCGGATTAGCTATTTTTGGTTACAACCTCAAGAAAAACCAATTGTTCTTTCCTGTTGAGTACGAAGTAACAGAAGGCGAAGAAGTTTTTCTGGTGAACAATAATGGAGATAAGGTTGGAAGTGGCATTCTTGAGAAAGTAATTAAAAAACCAAATAAAACCAATCTGGCTCGTGTAAAAGCCACCGATATTGAAGGACAGGCACTTATTGAGGCTCGTGGATTTATTGCAAAATCGGCCTATCCCGAAACTGTTGACTTTGCTCCGTCTGATAATAACATTGAATCGAAAGAATTTATCTGCCATTGCGACGATGTAACCATGGACGAAGTAATGAAGGTTATTGGCAATCGTAAGTTTATTTCTGTAGATGAAATTAAACACACTACCCGATTGGGAATGGGCGCTTGCAGAGGCAAACGCTGTATAAAGCGACTGAAAACAGCATTGGCCGGAAGCGGCATTCAAATTGTTGGAGAAGCAACTCCCCGAGGCCCAATGTCGAACCAAGTAAACATGGGAGAGCTTTATCCGAATGACAAGCATGAAAAAGTTATTCCAACCATAAAAAGCGATGGCATAAAAACCATTGAAACCGCTGTACTGGTTGCAGGTGGAGGAATTGGCGGAAGTGCACTTTTCCGTTATTTTTCAGAAGCAGGCGAGAAACCCATTCTGATAAATCACGAACGCGGATCATCGTGGCGAAACATTGCCGGAGGTCGGCCCGTATTTAGCGTTCCGGAACTAGCCGATATTGCACAGAACAACCGACAAATATTCCAGGAATTACAGAAAAAGTCGGAAATCCACATGACCGATATTAATTACGTTACATTGGCTCACGACCAAGCAACTTACGAAGCACTGGAAGCATCCAAAGCGTGGAGCAATGCGTTTATGATTGAACCAAAAGACTTCCCAAAATATATTGCTCCGGGGTTCAGTACCAGCAATACAAAGTACATGGCAGCAATGGTAACCAAAGATTGCTGGCAGGCAACACCGGGTTTGGTTATCGATCTTATTCGAAAGATTGGAATAGAACATGGCGGAACCATTCATGAAGACGCCCGCCTTGTAGATGTTGAAA
>JAWOEM010000279.1:0-4649 GCA_046482785.1 Salinivirgaceae bacterium | reverse complement strand
TTCCGATTCTACAACAAGTTACGGATCGTACTCCGGAGCCGTACCAAACGAAAAAATAACGTGGGGAAAACTCGATATCGACACGCCAAAATACATTATTGAATCAGATGCCACCATCGTGGCACCGCTCATTTTTGGCTACTTGCTGGGGTGGTAATGTGAAAATTTGCATGAATTTATTTTTTCTAGCGGATTTGCGGAAATAAAGACAGAGCGACCATGTCGCTCTGTCTTTGTTTTAAGTTTAACCCACACCTTTTCCTTTTTTATAATGATTTTTTACACTATATTTGTAACCAATGTATAATGTTTTATAAGATGGTTACAAAAGAATACTTATCGCTAACCGAAACAGCGGAGCTTGTTGGTAGATGTAAGGAAACCTTGAGAAGGTGGGATAATGAAGGTATTTTAAAAGCTGTTCGAGAACCAGTTTCAAACTACAGATTATATCGAAAAACAGATGTTGAAAATCTAATGGGTAATCTATTTGAAAGCACTATTGAACCAGAAGTTTCCAATTATGTTGAGCCATTAAATGAATATTCAGTAATTGAGTTGTTTGCCGGAGCGGGTGGGCTTGCGGTTGGACTAGAAAAAGCAGGTTTAAAATGTGTGGCCTTAAATGAAATTGATAAATGGGCCTGCAACACATTAAAAACAAATCGTCCAAATTGGAATGTGCTGGCGGGTGATGTAAGAAACTTTAACTTTTCAGCATATAAAGACACCGTGGATGTGGTTACCGGCGGATTTCCATGTCAGGCATTCAGCTACGCAGGAAAAAAACTTGGTTTGAATGATGCTCGAGGAACCCTATTTTATGAATTTGCTCGTGTTGTTCAAGAGGTATCACCGGCTATTTGTATTGGAGAAAATGTAAGAGGTCTTTTAAGTCATGATGGGGGTAAAACACTAGCTGGCATGGTTTCTATTTTAGATGAAATAGGTTACAATGTTGTTCCTGTAAAGGTTTTAAAGGCAATGCATTACAAAGTACCCCAAAAAAGAGAACGGTTAATACTTGTTGGCGTTAGAAAAGATATTGATATTCAGTACGAATATCCCAAACCTTACAAGCGAATTTACAACTTATCAGATGCTTTAAAAAAAGGCGATTTATTTGATACCGATGTTCCCAAATCAGATGGCGCAAGATACCCGAAACCCAAAAAGGAGATTCTTGATCAGGTTCCACCCAAAGGCTACTGGAGAGATTTACCCGTTGACGTTCAGAAACAATACATGGGGGGTAGTTTTTATTTAGGTGGCGGTAAAACAGGTATGGCTCGAAGAATTGGGTGGGATGAACCCTGTCTTACATTAACGTGCAGTCCTGCTCAGAAACAAACCGAACGCTGCCATCCCGATGAAACCCGTCCATTTACGGTTAGAGAATACGCCCGCATACAAACCTTCCCGGATGATTGGGCATTTAATGGATCTACTGCTCAGCAATATAAGCAAATCGGGAATGCAGTACCAGTTAACTTTGGGCGTGAGCTTGGTTATTCAATTATTCAATTTCTGAATAATTATTATAGTCGATCAAAACCCAAATAATAGCTATAGTTCTCAAAAGTGATTTGATCTAAAATTGAACGCTTAGATGCACTGGTTTCTTTTTTCACTTCTGAAAGTGCAGAATTCTCGGCATTTCTAGTTTGTGTATTTAGTTTTTTGAGAAAATCGTCTATAGCAACAGGCAAAGCCATATAAAGATCGTACAGAGCCGTTTGCTTTCCCGTAAGCAATGCATAAAATTGATCGCCCGAGATTTTGAAAACGCGGCTATGGCTATACTCCTTACCGTTTATATCTCCTGTCCAACGCTCATTAAAGCTCCCTTTAGCTAATATCTGCACCCAATAACACTTTGCTTTTTTATAATCATTTGCATATCGAGCTAACCTTTGAAATAGCGCTTCTGCTGAACTGCTGTTCATTGTATTGTGCTTATTTTTAATATCCGCAAATAGGGAGTTATCTTTTGCTTTAATATCATAGCCACTCAAATTCCCCACCTCAAATCCGTCTACGCCTCCCAGAATTTGTTCATGAAAAGTTCCAATAGAATTATTTATCGATTTATCAATCTGTCTCAAAATTTCAGTTTCAATAATGCTTTCTTCATCGATTCCATTAAATTTTGTGTCGAAAGTGAGCTTTATTGTGTCGATTTTATTCGCGTAAAACTTTCGTTTCGAAATTTTTTCTTTTGCCTTGATGTATGAATCGTGTAATTGCTCTATACACATTAAAAAATGCTCATCTGAAACAAAGCTAACATATTTATGTTTCATACTCTTGTATTAAATTTCATTCGATTCGAAAAATAGCACTTATTAACGAACTTACAAAATCGATGTTATAAAAAACAGTTTCTGCCGTCACACTAAATCATTATTATGACTTTAGGTCATTTTTTGCAGGACTGTTAATGTTCGACACAATTTATTAACTTTGTGTTCGATAAACGATACCGTTATGGAAAAAATTGAATTTAACTGGCAATCATCGGGGAAACCCGTTTACGGAAGTATCTTTCAAGGCGAAGAAACGCCTGAAAAGGTGTTGATTTTTGTTCATGGCATTGGAGAACACATTGGTCGGTACGATGCTTGGTTCGAACATTTTACCAAAAAAGGGTTTGCAATTGTAAGCGCCGACCATCACGGGCACGGCAAATCAGCAGGTAAGCGCGGCCATTTTAAAAGTTACTGCGAACCGCTGGACTTTGTGTCTATGCTGTTCGAAAAGGCCAACGAACACTTTCCTTCTCTTCCGAAAATTCTATACGGTCACAGTATGGGAGGGAATATTGGTTTGAATTATTTACTACGTAAACAGCCACGGGTGAAGGGCGCTATCATTTCATCGCCATGGATTCAATTGCAAAGGCAGCCTGCGCCCTTTGTAATAACCCTTGCCGAATGGTTGCAGCCAATTTTTCCGTCATTTTCGTTGCATACCGGTATTAAACGCGAACAACTTACCACAAACGTTTCTGAGCTGCAAGCCATCAAAAAAGATGAACTTATTCACGGACGCATTACCCTATCTACTTTTCTGGCACTAAACGGTGCCGCCGAATATGCCAAACGCCACATCGGCGAACTGCACGTGCCCATGCTTTTGCTGCATGGTACCGACGACCAAATTGTAAATTACGAAGGTGCACAGAAGTTGCATAAAAAGAACGAACGATTAATTCAATTGGAGCTTTTTGAGGGTTTCAAGCACGAACTGCACAAAGAAGAGCATCGCGATAAGCTCTTTAATACTATAAACAACTGGCTGGAGAAATTTGTATGATTTTCAGAACCACATTCGATATACCTCCAAGCCCTGTCGGCTTAACCTATCAAACGCCTGCAATGATGCTGGGCTCATGCTTTAGCAATAATATTGGCAATAAACTAACGGCACATAAATTCGATGTATTGCCAAATCCCTATGGCGTCATCTACAATCCGTATTCCATACAACTGGTACTCAAACACATGTTGGGCGACTACCAACCGGATGACACAAATTATGTTTTCCACAACGAGCAGTGGCACAGTTATTTGCATCACGGGAGTTTTAGCGAAACCACTAAAGAGGCACTTGTACAAAAAATAGCCGCAACCCGAAATGCAGGCGCCAAATGGTTACAAAAGGCTCGATTCCTGTTCATTACTTTTGGTACCGCATGGGTGTATCAGCTCAAAACTACACGACAAATAGTGGCCAACTGCCACAAAGTGCCGGCTGCCGAGTTTCATCGATTCCGCCTATCGACGTGCGATATTACCGATGAGTTCAGCCACTTAATTCAACGCCTCGAAAGCATTAACCCCGATTTGAAAATTGTATTTACGCTTAGTCCGGTGCGACACATGAAAGATGGCGCTACGGAGAATCAACTGTCCAAATCGATTTTGAACGTAGCCATACACGAGTTAGTGGCCATGTACGAACAATGCTCCTATTTTCCATCGTACGAGTTGGTAATGGACGATTTGCGTGATTACCGTTTCTACGCTCCCGACATGACACACCTGACCGATCAGGCTGTAAGCTATATTTACCAACGGTTTTTAGACACTTACGTAGATGACGCCACACTAAAAATAACCCAGCGTGTGGAGAAATTAAAGCAAGCATTGGCGCATCGTCCGGTAAATCCCAATTCAGAGGCACACAAAAAGCTATTGCACAAAACCCGAACACGTATTGAGGAACTCCAAAAGGAAGTGCCGCAGCAAAATTGGAGCAACGAGCTTGGAGTTATTATTAAGCTGTTGAGGTAAAGGTTTTGCTTAACACCCAAAATCCGCAAGAAAAAATAATGAAACCAGCTGCATTCTTGCTAATTAACTGCGTTGAGTTCGTCAGTCTAAACTGACTCGGTTCGACTAAGAAAATCATAATGTTTGTTCTCAACACTTCATCCAAACAGGTGATTTCCTAAGTCGGGATTAACCTAAATTCCACAAGGATTTTCACTTGAAAAATTAAATTCTTTCGGACTTTAGGTAACATATTCGATATTTCAATTACGCGATGAAAGAGTAGTAGGCATTTGCTTTTCCACCGTGTGAAATGCACTCGTACAGCCATTGCTATTGGCTAACGGCTCTATAGTTTGTAACAATAGCCGATTG
>JAWOEM010000218.1:0-3556 GCA_046482785.1 Salinivirgaceae bacterium | reverse complement strand
CCGCGTTGTCCCAGGCGTCGAACAGCGCGCCCAGCCCGCGCGCGCCGGGCGCCCGGCTGTCGAGCACGCCGTCGGGATCCAGCCGGTGACCCGGCCCGGAAGCGGCCACGCGGTCGGTCGCCGAGTTTTGCACAGCAGTAAAAAGTATGCATAGCCATAGCTACGTGAATCTTTTTAATGCAAAGCAAAACCGAAAAAGAACAAGACTTGGTGCGTTATTTGGGCGTTGACAGAACACTAGTATTCATTAAATAAGCTCGAACTTATACACAGTATCTAAAGAATGCTATTTTCGCAAAAATCATTGTCACTTGATGTGTACAAGAATCAATTTGCTTGAGACGAAATACTCAAGGTAGTGGTACATATTTATATTATTTTTATTAAAAAAGAAAAATGAAAGGTCTAGCATTACTTTTTATTTGCGGCTCGCTACTAAACATTCAACAATTTGATAGTATGGCCAATTCCAACATTGGATTATATCACATAGATAGTTTATCGGCAAAGCTTCATGAGGATATAGAGGATTCAGTGAAAATAAACATACTAATTGAGTTGCAACATCGAATGCAATACTATGATATTGATAAATCGTCTCAGTATGGAGTTCAATTAGTAAAACTAAGCAATAGATTAAATCACTCAAAAGGGAAGGTTGGCGCATTACTGAATGAAGCTCACTATTATTTGTTAAAGAATAATTATGGGAAGTCCATAGACTCGTATTTTTCGGCTATTCAATTGATGAAACAGTTGAATTATTTAAAACCAATGAGTTCGACTCTAAATAACATAGGAAATGTATATGCAAGAATTGAGGACTGGGATAAGGCGATTACGTATTTCCAAAAATCAAAAGATTTGGCACTGGAGACAAATAATCAAAAAATTCACTCCGTTGGCCTAACGAATCTGGCATCCTGTTACAGCACGCAAAAAAAGTATGCTCTTGCAATAACTCACTACCTTGAGGCCCTAAGCCTTGAAGGAGAACAAAACGATCGTTTTTCGTTGGCACTCATATATTCAAACCTCGGACATTTATACTTTAAAGTTGGGTTACCTGAAAAAGCTGCAATATTTTTACATAAAGGGAAAAAGTATTATGAACATTTTGAAAAAACCGACAGTCTAAACTGGGAGTTAAACTCCTTACTTACTACTAACAGAAATGACTTGGGAAACTACTATTTTTCAGAAGAAAAGCTTGATTCAGCTAAATATTACTTCCAAAAAGCAATCAAAACCGCTACAAGAAGCAATATACTTGATGATATGGCCAAAGGTTACCGTGGTATGTATCAAGTATTTTTTCATGAAAAGGATTTTGAGCAAGCACTAGCAAACTTCAAAATGTATACTGAACTTAAGGACTCTATTCAGGTTAATGAAAATATTAGAAATGTACATGCAGTAGAACTAAAAATGCAGTACGAAAAAGAACAACTTAAGAAACAAAATAGCATTAGCAAAAAGAAAAACACTTGGATGTTTATAGCATTACTATTGGTAAGCGGCTTGGCGATCTTACAAACAATAATAATTACGCAGCGAAAAAAGCTACTAAAGCATATGAAACAAAAATCGGCTATGGAAAATAAATTTACTTCATTAAAGAGTGAGATAAGTGACAAAGAATTGGAGATTGCACACAAAGCGAAATCGTTAACTGACGTATCATTACTAATTAAACAGCGTGGCGATTTAATTCAATTTTTGCTCGAAGAGTTGCGTATTTTAAAAAAGCAGAACAACGAAACGGAACGTCAAAAAATATTAAACAGTCTAATTGTCAGATTAAACTCATTAACAGAAACCCAAGTAAAGCAGACTATAGTCATCGAACAAAATCATCGGAATTTTGTGGAAAAACTACGCACTAAATACCCTACATTAAATAAAAGTGAGCTACAGCTTGCTCTTTTAATCAAAACAGATACATCTAACAAGGAAATTGCATCTATGTTTAACATACACACCAAAAGTGTAAACATGAAAAGGTATCGATTAAGAAAAAAAATCGGGATTTCTCACGATACAGATCTATACGACTTCCTCAACTCCCTGTAACCTCGCAACACTTTGTTTATCAGTATCCAACAACCGATTCGACATACAAACTGTAGATATACTGTAGATTCAAACATGGCAAGAATATTTTATAAAACATACAAATTGGAACAATTGTAGGTCGTTCCTCTATTGACAAAAAAGTTTTTCGAAATAAAATCATTTTATGTTTGTCGGTAGTGAAAAATCACTTTCAAGTAAAAATTAAACCGATAAATTATGAAACGAATTTGTATTTTTTTATTAGCAGTTATTCTCCCACTGCTTACGAATGCACAAAGCTTTGACAAAGCTCAAAAACGGTTTTCAGTTGATACTGAATACAACTTTCAGAAAATCGAGCGTACTCATTTGCATTACGAAGATGAGACTACAAACACAGAAAACGCTGGCATTGCGCCAAATGGCGATCTTATTTCTGATGTAGCAATAACACCTAATGGAACACTAGCTTTCTCTGCAAACCGATGGACTAATAATGTGTCTGTTTTCGACCTGTCTAATGGACAGCAAATTGAAATTATAGATTTAGAGGGGGCTCCACTGCAATTAGCCGCAACAAATAACGATTTATACGTAGCATTATTTAATGAAAATAAAGTTTGCCGAATCAGCCTCAACGATTTTGAAGTGGTCGAATCTTTAGATATAGAAGGACCAGAGGTTATGAAATTATCGGCAACGAATAATAAGTTGTTTATTTCCAGTTCAGTTTCAAAAAAATGCATAGTACTAGATGCTATTACTTTTAATGAAATTACTGTAATACAAAATCTTGATTTTCTAACCATCCCGGGTGGAGCATCGACTGGAGCCAATAATCGTACAGGCAATGCTTATTTACACTATAGCATATCTCCAGACGGCAATTACTTAAGTGTATTGAAAGATTTTAATAGTGTTCAAGTATTTAGTGCAGAAACCGGAGAATCGATTCTCACCACAGAAACACTACCAGGATTAAGCAGATGGTCTTTTTCAGGAAATTCTCAGATTCTTGTCTACGTTGTACAGGGAGGCACATCAACAACTGTATATCGCCATAACGTGTCGACAGATGAAGTACTATCCGAGGTTACCATTGAAGACTTCGCCCTTGCAAGCGGTTTTGGGAATGTTGGATCAAATGCAAATGGAACAAAGTTAATAGTTCCCGGGTCTCAACAAGATATCTACTATAGCTATCAAGATAATACGGTCACACCGCTTGCCAGTTATCGTACAAAATCAATCTCACAAATAACAGCAGCCGTGCACCTTTTCGCCTTCCACCACAAGGTCGAACTCGTCCATCTTTGCCAGGTACGCCATTCTCTTTCCGTCAGGTGAAAAAACCGGGTTTTCCACCTCGTCAAACCCGGTGCCGTTTTTGCCGTCATGGCGTATGAACCATTTGCCGTCCTCCAACGCCATGTAGGCAAGGCCCCCCGAGTTCGGGCCGAAGACAGGTATGCCCACGGAATCGAATTCCGGGTGCTTCTCT
>JAWOEM010000161.1:0-2919 GCA_046482785.1 Salinivirgaceae bacterium | reverse complement strand
GTAATGCCCAATTATCGTCGTAAGAAATAAAGTCGATTAGTCGCTTTTGCGGATTAAAAATAACCAAGGCATTTCTATTACTATCGATGCTAACAAAGTTGCCATTTACAACAATGGTATTTTGAATCCACTCCATACCGTTTAAACTCGCGGGTTTCCCATCTAGTTTGGCAAAGCTATAAATTGTTTGGTCACTAGCATCGCCAACCACCACAGCGCCGGCTCCGGTACTGGTGCCCAAAACCTTGTCGCCGAAAGGCTGGCCTCCATGCGGATTTTTCAAACCATCTATTTGCTTTACAGCTTTGCCTGTTTGCCGATTAATACTAAATACGGCTCCCTCGTGAAAAAATGTAGCCATCAGCAAGTTGGGAACTTTATGGTAGACTACCGAATTAATAAAGGCCGCCCGTTTTGCTGTAGGCAAAGCTTCTAACTCGGGATTTTCAATATACACATGTGGGACATTATTTTTCTGATATACTGTGTGTTGCGATTCCTGGCGTGTAATATACACTTTCTCGCCACTATCGGGGTCGCGTCCGTACGGGAAGCCGTTTTCCCATGCAAACCACTCAAATGTTTTACGATTATTACGGTAGTCGTACTCGAAAATACTATCGAACCCCGAAGAACTAACCAACACTCTCCCGGGTTCGTGGGCATTCAGTTGCACTGTATGAATATAGCTGAACCAGGGGTGGGTAATGGTCAACACTTGCTGGCCTTCAATAATAAACACTTTATTTTCTGATGAAAGGGCAACGGTATTTTCTGAAAAATGAATACCTCGCGGCTCAGGCAATTTTGCAAGTAGCTCGGTATTTTGAAGCCTTCCCTTGGCAACCTTCAGGTGCACAACTCCACCCATAGCCACTTTGCGTCGTTCAACACTGCCTGTTCGGTTCGACGTTTTAGCTCGCGTCTTCAAGTAACGTTCCCGTATGGCTTGCAAATCAAAGCTTTTGACGGTTGCCAAAAGCGTAAAATCCTCATAAAAATCACTATTTTGCTGATATTCTGCCAATTCGTATTGCATGTAATTCTATTTTTTATCGCTCTTTTTTTGTGCAGTCAATTCGTTAAGCTGATCGGCAAGTTTCTCGGTTAACCCTTTCCGGCTAAATTCCCATAGCCCCGATTCCGGATGCTTAATGGGTTTATCTGCGGATTGCCATTTATTAAAGTATTCTCTAAGCGCTTTTTTAAGTTCAGACTTATCATCATACTCAATCATACGTGCACGTTGAGCTTTTTCGAGTATTTGTGCGGCATTTCCGGCTATTGGACCAACGGAAAAAATGGGCGTCCGCGATGCTATGTACTCAAACAACTTGCCCGTTATAATTAAATGATTGCGAGGAGTTTGCGGCACAATAAACAGCAATAAATCGGCTATCATCATGCGCTTGGTTGCTTCCATGTGTGGCACATAATCGTTTATTTCGAGCATCGATTCGATACCGAACTTTTTAAAGCTGTTCAATACAGAGTTATCAATATTTCCGGTAAGCGATATTTTCACAGAATGAGCAAACTCCTCATTTTCTTCTTTCAGTTCGGCCAGGGCTTGCCACAGCGTATTGATGTTCTGATTGGGTTTGAAATTTCCGATGGACGCAATAATGCACTTTTTATTTTTATCCTCCCAGGGCATATAGGCCATATCGTGCTCGTCGAACCCATTGTAAATAACGGAAATATCGTTATTGCGATCGGCAAATTCATCTTTAAGGCCATCACTTACCACCACCACCTTATCGGCGGCGGCAAGCACCTTATCTTCAAGCTTTTTATCACGAACTTTCGTTGCGTTGGTTCGCGGAAGCATGTCATTATAATACACCGTAGTCCATGGATCCCTAAAATCGGCAATCCAATTTACGCCCAAATCCTGTTTTAGCTTCAACCCGATTAAATGCGTACTTTGTGGTGGCCCGGTTGTAATTATGTTCTCAATATTTTCCTTACGAATTAATTCCTTGGCGGCTGCAACAGCGTGTTTGTTCCAGCCCTTACGAGCATCGGGCACAAAAAAATTGGCACGAACGTATACAGAAGCCTGCTTAAGCAAACTTTGTTTACTATCCATATTAATCATGCCCACCGTTCCACTATTTTTTTTCGTACCTGTTAACCGGTTATAAATCGTAAATGGTTCAGATGTTTTGGTTTTAACCACCGATGCACTTGCCGGAATATCTTGCGCCAGGGTAGCATCTGTAGAAGAATAAGTGCCATTTTCTACGGTTACCACGTATGGTTTCCATCCAAAAACGGGTAAATATTTACAAAACTTTAAAAAACGTTGCACTCCCGGCCCCGATGCCGGTGGCCAGTAATAAGTGATAATCAATACTTTATTTGTCGATTTAGTCATGTTTATGTAGCTTAATAGAGCGACTTTAGAAACACAAATTTAACTGTTTAATCATCTTTCGACGGGTATATTCGTGCATTTTTTCTGTTCAGAAACGATAAATTGAATTGGAACTATTGAGTTAAGGGAATAAATAACTATTTTTAACCTTTGTAACAGAGCGAAGATTGAGGCATTTTGTAATGACGTTTGCCAAATAGTGTTAAGTACCTTTTATACTAAAAAAGAATTGCAATGAAGAAAAGGCTGAATATTCAACAAAAAATACAAATTTACATTTTATCGTCGGTAGCAGTAATATTTATTTTGAGTATTGGATACGTTGGCATTCAGTCGCGTGAACGAATTCTCGATGTTTCGCAAGATTTGGCCAATTCGTACGCACGCGAATATGCCAACCTCACCAGCGACAAGCTCAACGAGTATGCTCACACCGCATTAAGTCTGCAAACCATTTTTCAGCAGTACGAACTCATTCCCCACGCCCATCGCAGAGATGTTTTGAAGGGCTATCTCAAATCGGCCTTGGAAGACAATCC
>JAWOEM010000148.1:0-4480 GCA_046482785.1 Salinivirgaceae bacterium | reverse complement strand
TGCCATTTTCGATATGGATATGGTATTGTTTTCTTGTATCAGCTCAATAATTTTTATTTCATTATCACCCAACTTATCACCCAACCTATCACCCAACTTATCACCCAACTTATCACCCAACTTATCGGCTGAAACAGGTTCTTTTGCCATTTTAGTAGAAAAAGAGATAATAAAATAATCGAACCCGCTTTCAATAACAGGCTCAACGTTGTAGGCCGACTTCCAACCCTGAATCATTTTCTCAAAACCAAATCCTGCGTTTTCTGCCAGGTTAACCAGGCGAAACATTTTGGCAATAACCGGGTTACGTGGCAGCGAAATATCTTCTTTTAAAATTAGTTTCAAGTTTTTTGGCAGGGCGCCGGGATTGAAAAATTCAATTCTGTCTGTAAAAGCCCGAATTCTTGGTTTCATTTGGCTAAAATAATCGGAGTGCATCAACATATTGACCAATGCTTCCCGTATGGCTTCAACCTGTGGCTGGGCAGCACTGGCAAAACCCTGCCGGGTCATTTCAAAGGGCACATCAACATATTTTAAAATTCGTTGAAAAATGGTAAAAAAATACTCAAATAGGTTTTCCTGCAATGGCAAACGATAGGTGTAACGTTTCTCTGCATTGGTGTATGATGTGCCGGGTATTTCCATATAATCGATCCTGAAATCATTAAACAAGCTGTTCAAAACATCCTCTTCTCCCAACATCAAAGCCCCGGCAAAAGTCAAATTTCCGCCGGAAACAGCCCTTAGTTTATTCAAAAAGTCATCATTATTTGCCCCAAGGTAACGGTGATGCGGAGAAACACCTGCCAACAGTTGTTTATATCGCTCCAGTGTATTTGAATTTATTCCATTTTTATCAAATTCCGTAAGCATTCCATCTTTTGTACCATAAGAAGCATTGCGAAAAAGGGCATCAATTTCTTGTTGGGTAGCGCGTTGGTCTCCACTGCCACTGCGGATAAATGTATTTTTTGGATTATTAAAGTACACAGGTTTATTGCCTGAAGGGGGAATATAAAAAGCCAGCACCGTACCTTGCTCAAATTGATATTTTTTAGCTACAGGTAGAATCGGGTTATTGAATTTTTCTCCACGGAGTGTAGTAATAAAGTCGTTTTCAATTTTTTCAGGATTATTTACGCCTGTAATGATAAATTGATTCCGTTGTTGTTTAATTCCCAAAACAATCCACCCGCCAACTGAATTACTAAAAGCGCTGACTGTTTCCCAAATATTTTTCGGGATAGCTGTTTTAGCTTCTTTGGCCTCAAAGTCTTCCCACTCAATATCATTAAGCAGGTTGATTAATTCTTCTTTAGTCATTTGATACAAAACTTTGGGTTAATACAATTTCGGGATCTATTACTACTCTTAACTTATCTGGCGCATGGGCATCTTTTTGAGAGAAATTATATTTGCTAAACACTTCATCAAAAAGCTTTTCTATTAATAGGTTAACATTTGGCGTTCTTTTTATTTCCATCCTAAAAAAATCATTAATAAGCTTAGGTAAACCTTTGCCCACAAAAACGCCCTCTCTGATTTGGTTTTTGGCACGCTGTAGTGTTTCTTGTTTTTGTTTGGTTGGTGCTGCTTTAATCATGGCGTCTAAATTGGAGATAGCTTTTTTTTCTTGTACACTAAGGTTGTGGGCTGTAGTTTGTCTATGCTGCTCACGGGCTTTCGCTTGTTTAAAGTAATAAAAGGCATTTTGAATTTGCGAATAATGAGTATTTGGCAAATGTGTTGCTTTTTCATCTGGTTTTGCTTTCAATACCTTTATGGCTTGTAAAAAAGAAACTTCAAGTACTATCTCTTTTGGTGTTACCAAACAAAAAACTCCCGGATGGTTTTTGCTTTTCAAGTACGCTAATGAACAGTTTTTAAGCGGATAATCTGTAAGGTTTCCGTAGTTGTCGTTCAGTTCTAGCACTCTATTGTTGGTAAGCCTTGCACAGCGTGCTTTATTGGGTATTTTACTGATTTTCGCAAACTGCTTGGGTTGGTTCTCTTTAAAGTCGCGCAATTCATTAAGGTATTTAAGCATTTCGCTCTCCTCTTTCTGTATTGAACTTCCAAACAACGGTTTTTCTGAATCGCTGGTTTCCTCCAATAGCGAAAAAACCCTATTGTCTTCGCCAAACGCAGTATGAAAAGCTTGTAGTTTTCTTAGGGCAATATTGACCAACCTAATTTGCTTGTCTCCATGTGCCGATGGATAGAAATTATACACAAAAATTCTATCGGAACGGGAACCAATACGATTTACGCGACCTATACGTTGCATTAATCGTGTGGAGTTCCATGGCACATCATAATTCACAATAACATTACTGCGGTGCAGATTTATTCCTTCGGCCAACACTTCTGTTGTAATAATAATATTGTAATCGTCTTTCCATTTTTCCTGATCGATATTGGCGTCAAAATTATCGACAATAACTTGTTCTAAATCTTTCCTGTTTTCAGCGCTTATTACCAGCGGTTTTCGACGTCCCGTTTTGGCAATTTTTTCTGCCAATTGGTTTGCGGTTTCCTTGGCTTCGGTAAAAATTACGAGTTTTTCGCCATGATTGTATTCCGGATTAAAGAAAACTTCTTTTAACTTTTTTGCGAATTCGGTTAATTTAGGGTCTGTTTTCACTTGTTGCCACCGTTCCACAAGAATGTCTACTTGTGCTTTTTCGTTTAGCAAGTGGGCATAAAAGCTTTTATCGAAATCTTTAGCCCGAAAGGTTCGATTATTCCCACCTTTTTCATTGATTTTCGCTTCAATGGTTTCGTAGCTGCATCCATCATCCAACAGCTTATTAACATCTAAATCGGGCGCTACAAAAACAATATCCTGATCGAACATATCAATCATATTCTGAATAGCTTTTTGGAGCCTTACCAATGATTGAGTAAATGCAAAAAAGCTGCTCTCCAGACGCTTAATCAACATTGTTTTCATGATGCCGGAAAGCCGCTGCGAGATTTGCCCTACATTGCCAAATAGTCTTCGGTCTTTCTCATTGGCCAAAAATTCAATTGCTCTATAGCGATAATAGCCAAAGCCCTCGGTTGGCATGCCATTTTCATCTATTCCGGTTATAACCGACACGGTTTCATAGAATAATTCGCTTAAAGCGCCCTTTAAGTCGTAGAAAATGGGAAAAGGGTCGCTAACGTTTGGGAAAACAATATTCTGATCTTTCAAATCTTTTAAATACGCTTTGTTTTTTTCAATGTCTGTTCGGGTTCGTCTGATAACAAGCGGCTCAATAATGTCGCTACGTAGTCGTTCGAAAAGTTTTTTCAGAGCAGGAATATTAAGTTCGCGTTCTTCCGTTAATTTCTTGTATTGATCATTGACTTGTTTAAAATATGCCTGTAAATTCCGAATGTCGAGCGTGCTGTTTCGTTTATCCTGAAATAAGTAGAGTTGGTTCTCAATATCTGCCGGCTTATTGTTCAACGGAGTAGCAGAGAGCATCATTATTTTTTTCCGTGAATCGCCGTTCTCTGATAGTCTTGAACGTGGATATTTACAAATACGCTGCAACGCTTCATACATGATGGTATCGGCATTCCTGAATTTATGAGACTCATCAATAATTATCATGTCGTACTTGTCTGCATTTGGGTAACTATAGTTTTTTTCATCCAGTATTTTATCGAGACTCCCCAGAGTGATGGTAGAGAAGTGTTTACGTATTTGAAAGTCTTCAACGGTATCAATCCAACCTTTTTTCAGTGCTGGTGGTACAACAAGTAGTATATTAGTGTGGTTGCCATTTTCATATATGAATTTTTTGGCTACCATACAAGCCACAATTGTTTTACCCAGACCAACTACATCGGCCAAAATAAAGCCATTATGCCGCATCATGATTGCATAGCCTTGGTTGGCCGCATCAGATTGGTATTTTAGTCGCATGTATTTATCAGGAAGGAGTAAATCTATATTGTAAGGGTCATAATCAATTCGGCTGCCAAAATATTGAATTAACGTTTTGATGTACAATTCAAATGGGGTGAAGTCATCTCTTAGGAAAGTTCTTTTTTTAATTATTTCCGCTTCACTTTGCAGTATAGGTTCAGATTCTTTCCAAAGCTCTTCAAACTCGTCTGTTGCGAATTTCACATCGTCGTAATCGCGTAAACTCATGGTGGTAATAAAGAAAGACGGAGAAAAACAAAGAGTCGAGGGGCGTTTGATATGGAAAGATTTGGGTTGATGAAAAGTCGGATGAACGTTTAATTGACAGAGATGGATGATAGGCTTGAGCTAGGTTATGGAAATATGCGAACAATAACAAAAGAAACAGGAGATGGAGGTTATAGGGAGGATTGGTTGTCGGTGCTGCGGAAAATCGTCTAATGTGATGTACGACCAGAAGAGTGGAGAGGCAGTTGAAGATGGACATGGAGATATTACTTGCCGGAGATGTGGAGGAGGCGAAGCAGATGTTGGTGGTAATTATAGTTAAAGAAA
>JAWOEM010000111.1:0-3803 GCA_046482785.1 Salinivirgaceae bacterium | reverse complement strand
GCTGGAGGAAAGGGCGCTTGTGGTGGAGTTCAGGGATGCACCCGGGAAACCAAACAACAATTTGTACATCCGAACCTGCTGGTATCTCCACCATTTGATTGATGGTGGGCAAGGCTGGTTGTCCGTTGCCAAAATCTTTTTTCAGCAAGGGGTAGACATCGAAAAATCACCTTGCTTTAGCCGAACGCAGCGGCCATTCATTATGTCTATTGCAGGAATAATTTCAATCATATCATTAAAAATTTTTGTAAAAACTGAGATCCTATCACACCACTTTTTTCGGGGTGAAACTGAACACCAAAAAAATTATCGTTGACTATTGCAGCGGAAAAATCGCCTCCATAATTACATGTTAGTACCGTATTACTGCAAACAGGAACGTAGTAACTGTGTACAAAATAGTTATGCTGCCCGTGCATAAAACGAAACGGGTTATCCCGAGTGCTTTCTACATTATTCCACCCCATGTGCGGAATTTTTTCGCCTTTCGGCAAATAAAACCGTTTCACATCCACATCGAAAACTCCCAGGCCCTTTGTATTGCCTTCTTCCGAAAAACGGCACATGAGCTGCATGCCCAAACAAATGCCTAAAACGGGTTGCGTCAGGCTTTTAATTACTTCATCAATTTTCTTCTTGCGCAAATACTCCATGGTTTTGGAAGCTTCACCTACACCGGGAAAAATCACCTTATCGGCACTCCGAATTTCGTCTGCCTCATCAGTAATAATCGGTTTTACACCAATGCGCTGCAAAGCAAAATCGACTGATCGAATATTACCCGCATTATATTTTATAATTACAACTTTCATATGTTTATATTTAATTTTCAAAGGTCATATGGAGCTCGCCATGATAAGTCCAATGTTCGCCACTTACTGTTTGTAGGTTCGTTATAATCATTCGAGTGTGTCAAAAATTTTGTCATGGCTCGGTTCATATGATTAGATGTTTATAATTTTGATTTTTTGGCTCTTTTTAAATCACTCCTTTCGACGAAGGCAGATCATCTGCTTTTCCTTTGGTAACGGCCATGCGCATTGCTCTTGCAAAAGCTTTAAAAATAGCTTCAACCATATGGTGATCGTTCTTCCCCGTTACAGAAACATGGAGCGTACATTGTGCCTTCTGGCAAAACGAAGCAAAAAAATGTTCAAATAGTGTGGCATCTACACCTCCGATTGTGGAGCGCATAAATGTAACGTTCCATTCTAAAAAAGGGCGGCCACCAAAATCGACAATCACACTTGCCAATGCTTCATCCATGGGAACATAAAAACCATAACGATTTATACCACGTTTACTTACCAGCGCCTCAGAGAAAGCCATTCCCAGCGCCAACCCCACGTCTTCAATAGTGTGGTGCTCATCTACATCTAAATCGCCAACAGCGTTAACTTTAATTGCCATTCCACCGTGGTACCCTATCTGCTCCAGCATATGATTAAAGAAGCCAATGCCTGTATCAACTGTAGGTGTGCTCGATTTGTCGAGATTCAGCTCAACGAAAATTGCTGTTTCTCGTGTTTTGCGACGAACAACCGCTGTACGATCGGATCGGGTGAAAATATCAGCTATTCGGGCCCAATTTTCTGCAATAAAATCAGGCTGAATATTTAGCAAATTTTCTTTTTCGTTGCCAATAAAAATGGAACGCGCCCCTATATTTTGAGCCAATTCTATATCAGTTGCACGATCGCCAATTACAAAAGATTCTGACAAATTATATTCACCGTTAAAATACTCTGTCAACATACCTGCAGCGGGTTTCCGATTGGGACTACCTTCATGAGAAAACGAACTATCGATATGAATGGCATCGAACTGAATATTTTCGCTTTGGAGTATATCTAACAATAAGTTTTGATAAGGCTCAAAATTTTTGAGTGGGAACGAAGCGGTTCCTAAACCATCTTGATTAGTGACCATCACCAAACCATAATCTGTGAATGACACAATGGCTTTCAACGCACTAATAACCCCCGGCAGCAAGCGAAATTTTCCAAGCGCATCGATTTGGTAATCGGTAGTCGGCTCTTTTATGAGCGTACCATCGCGATCAATAAATAAAACTTTTTCCATAATTATACAATTTTATTTAAAAGCTGAACAGCGCTACTATTTCCAACCGGTGCTTGGTTAAACGACTCCAAAACGGCAATGAGCAAATTATTTTGTGCTACCGTACCTATCGAGATACGAAGCATATTTTCGCACAAAACATCTGTCGATCGATTTCGCACTATAATTCCACGTTTTTTTAGAAAGTCGTACGTTTCATTGGCATCAATAAACTTGACAAGCAAAAAATTGGCATCAGAAGGATAAACCCTTTCCACAATAGGCAATTGGGCTAGCCGCTCTACGAGCCGTTCCCGCTCGTATTTTAAAGATTCGACCCAACAGCGTACCTGAGCAGATTTCTGAAGCATTGCTATAGCTGCTTGCTGCGAAGAGGTATTCACATTGTAAGGTAGTTTCATTCGCAAAAGAGCATTGATTACCAATGGATTTGCAAATACCAATCCGACTCTGGCAGAAGCCAAACCCCAAGCCTTGGAGAAAGTTTGTAAAACAACAAGGTTAGGAAATTCATTTATTCGATTTCGCCATGCCGGACTATCAGAAAATTCCACATAGGCCTGATCTAAAACAACGATTCCCTTGAAATTTCGGAGCACTTTTTCTACTTCTCGTACTTGAAACACGTTTCCACTGGGATTATTTGGCGAACACAAGAATATAATTCCAGTTGCCCCTCTCGTCGCATCTAAAACTGCATCGGCATTAAGCTGAAAATCCTTTTCGAGTAGAACCCGCTGAACATCCAAATTTTGGAGTTTAGCCAACACCTCATACATGCCATAAGTTGGCTGCGGAATAACCACTGTAGATGTTTCAACATCGGCGAAAGCCCGCAAAAGTAAATCGATGATTTCATCCGAACCATTCCCGGCCATAATTTGCTCCATTGGCAAACGGTAAAAATCGGCAATAGCCGTTCGTAACTGTGTTTGATTAGGATCGGGGTATCTACCCGAAGCCACAAACGGATTTTCGTTGGCATCCATGCAAATAGCTTCGTTATCAATAGCTTCACTTCTGGCAGAGCTGTAAGGTTGAAGATTACGAATGCGCGGTAGTATTAATTTATTGATATCCATAAAACAATATTTTTCAAGGTTCATGATTGTTGTTTACGTTCTAAAAAATCTAATCGAACTTGCATAGCATTGGCATGCGCTTTAAGCTGTTCATTTTGGGCCATGGTAACCACAGCATTCCCAATAGATACCACACCAACGGAAGAAAGCTGCTGAAACGTAATTTTTTTATAGAAAGCATCCATATTTACTCCGCTAAAAGCGCGGGCAGCGCCGTTGGTGGGCAATGTATGATTTGTTCCCGAAGCATAATCGCCTGCGCTTTCCGGAGTGAAGTGCCCAAGGAACACCGAACCTGCATTTACTATTTGTTCGACTACCAACTCCGGCTCATCGACGGCCAAAATTAAGTGTTCCGGAGCATACTGGTTGGCCACATCAACACCCTGACTTACATCTGAAACCTTTATTACAAAACTATTTTCCAGGGCTTTGGATGCTATTTCTTTGCGTGGTAGTACTTTTAGCGCCTCGTTAAGCTCATTTTCGATTTCACGGATTTTAGTATTCGATGTACAAATCAAAACAACCTGACTATCGGAACCATGTTCTGCCTGAGAAAGAAGATCGGCGGCAACAAATTGCGAAACCGCTGTTTCATCGGCAATGACAGCAACTTCGCTGGGGCCTGCTGGCATA
>JAWOEM010000084.1:0-4049 GCA_046482785.1 Salinivirgaceae bacterium | reverse complement strand
CGGCATTATGGACCAGTTTGCCGTTGGCATGGGCCGTAAAGACAGGATGCTGCACTACCGGTATTGTCTGTATGTCCGGAAATTTCGATTTTCAATGTAGGCACATCATTCATTAATTTAGCTAAACGGTTAAGCTCCGGATACGATGTGGGACGCAAAATGGCTTTTCCCGGATCGAAGAATACGTTTTTCAGCACAATTTTCACATCTTTCTTTACATTATTGAGGGCAATTTCTTTTTCAACCTCTTGGTAAGCTGTCGCTTTTGGAATATCGAAGTTTTCAGAGTGGAACAAATAATCTTCTGCTTTTACGGTAAGACCGTAGTTTTTACCCGACGGCAGCGAAACCAGAAATTTTCCTGTTTTACTATTCGAAACTGCTTCTACCACAATTTCATCTTTGTCGTTATCTACCACCTCAATAGTTGCTTTAATGGGCTCATTTGTAAGAGCGTCTTTCACCACACCTTTTACTACAGTAAGTCGAATGGTTTTAATTTCTACAGACTGTTCCAACACGTTATCGCTCACACTACTTTCGAAACTTGCAAGTAGCTGGTCTTCATTACTGAGATACAGTGGCTTTTCGGGGCCTAGGAAGGTAATTTGATAAATATCGTGGCGGCCTTTTCCCCCTTGGCGCGTCGATGCAAAATATCCATGTCGGCCGTCGGCAGAAAGCACAAGCGACAAATCGTCGTCGGGTGTATTGATGGGCATACCTAGGTTCTCAGGCTTGCCCCAACTGCCGTCATCGTTCATGTGAACTTGAAAAATATCGAAACCACCAATGGTATTATGTCCCATTGAGCTAAAAAACAGCGTTCGCCCGTCGGGGTGCATAAATACACTTTCTTCATCATAAGCCGTATTAATTGCAGGGCCAAGATTTTCTGCATCGCTCCACTTGCCCCTGCGATTTTTTGTTACGCGATAAATGTCCTTCCCGCCAAAGCCTTCTTCCCGACTACTAATAAAATACAAAACATTATCGCTACCCGAAAACGATGCACTTGTTTCGGTTCCATCGCTATTTACACTTTTAGGAAGCCATTCAGGGTACGACCATTCATCACCTTCTAAGTACGAAACCTGAATATCGCCATTGCGTTTGCGCCCGTTATAAATAAGCAATTGTTGCCCGTCAGAGGATAATCCAACTGTAGCATCGTTCATATGCGTATTTAACGGCTCTCCGGCATTAATTGGCTTTATCCAGCGGTCGTTAACTTTATAAGAAATATAAATGTCTTCGTCGTATTCTTGAGTAAAATCGTCTAATTTACCACCAACAGATCCAGACCGTGTTGAGGTAAACATCATTTTCGATTCATCGGCAGAAATTACCGGACTATGCTCGCTAAAAGGCGTGTTGAGCTCTTCCATATTATTGATAAAGGCACGTGCCGGCTTATCGGCAAGTTCAAGCGCTGTTTCGCACTCTTTGGTATGCTTTATTACAGCATTTATCTCTTCTAATTGATTTGGAAGCAATCGTTTTTTGTATTCGCTATAAAACTCAATGGCCTTGGCAAACTGTCCGTTCATGTGATATCCGCGCCCGATATAGTAATTAATATCTGTACTAACGGCTACATCGAGTTCCTTCGCCTTTTTGAAGTGCTTTAACGAATTGTACCGCTGTACAGCTTCGAGATAGCAAAGTCCGATTTGAAAATTCAACCGTGCGTTGTCGGGGTTAAACTCGTTGGCTTTCAGATAACTTTGAAGCGCAAGGTAGTACTGTCCATTATCAAAATAGGAATCGCCGTCCTGATAATAATTATCGGCTTCGCGAAACTCCTTTTTATTGTCTTTAAAATAGCTCTTTTCGAATGGAACATTTTGTGCAAACACAATGCTTGTACAAAACGCTAACAATATGGTGGCAAATATTCGATTCATAAATATAAATTTTCTGTATATTAACTGTAATTAATCTCTTTAATTGATTGCTGCAAAATGGCGGCAGCGATAATTGGGTGAAAATATTAACGATAATAATTAATGAAGCTCTGTGCATCGGTTGCACCGTTCTCAACAGCTTTTTGCCATGCAGCAACTGCACCTTCAATATCGTTATTCATTTCTTTTGCCGACCCCATGTTTGTCCATGCCTGTGAATAATTGGGTTCTAGTTGCGTTGCTTTTTGAAAGGCTTTTATGGCATCGTCAAACGCTCTCTTTTTCATAAAAGCGGCTCCCAAATTATTATATGCGAATGCATAATTGGCGTCGAGCGATACAGCTTTCTGAAAATCGGCAATTGCCTTGTCGTATTCCTTTTGACCATAATATGCCGCTCCTCTGTTATTGTAATAAATGGCATTTTTACTATCCATTTTAATGGCAAGGCCGTGATTCAAAACTGCCTGATCGTACTGTTCTTTTTTTCTAAGCGAACTCCCCAAATTGTTATAGATTAACGGATTGGTTGGTGCAATTTTCGATGCCGCACGATAGTCGGCAATGGCTTTGTCTATATCACCTTTTTGGCGATATGCACTTCCACGATCATTCAGCACTTCCCACGAATCGTTTTTCTGCTTCAACGCCATAGTAAAGTCCTCAATGGCTCGTTCATACTGCCCCAATTGAAAATTAGCCTGTCCAGCGGCATAAAGCATATCGAAATTTTGAAACCCTAATGCCAGCGCCTTATTGAATTGCTCAATGGCCTCTGCATATTTTTGCTGCGTAAAATACAATAAACCAAGGGAGTAGTAGGCCTTATCGTATTCCTTGTTTAATTGAATTGTGTGATTAAAATCGGCGAGTGCCTTTTCATATTCCTGCAATTGAAAATACACTAACCCGCGGTTGTAAAAAGCCTGAGTAAAATCGTCTTTAAACCCAATAGCTTCGTTGAACCGTTGAACAGCATCTGCGTACTGCTTTTCTCCAAAGAGCTTAATTCCTTCATTATAAGCCAGTTCAGCCTCCTGATTTTCGGCTACTACCAGAGTTGAAGCCGTATCTATGGCTGTGGAATCGACCTGCTGTGCAAAAATTGCGGCAGGCATCAGCATCGAGGCTAATAAAATAAGCGTCACTTTCATACCTATCATCTTTAATTTAATAATCATTAGAATTGTTTTTGAAGTTAAAATTACGAAATTTGTCTTTTGCAAGGTTAAACTTGTCAAAAATATTTGTTATGATTGTAATAAACGAAGAAAAATAACGATTTTTAAGGTAAAAAGTGCGAATACTACTCATTATACCGTTTATTTTAACTTTGCCATTCAGCACAATGGCACAGGACAGCTACAAAAAGTTCTTAAAACTTGGCGATAGATACTATAGTGCAGAACAATACAATGATGCTGCACACTTTTACTTAAAAGCCGATTCCATAAAATCGCTCAATGCCATATCGGCCAACAATCTGGCATACAGCCTTTTCTATTTGCCCGACCGTGAGCTTGAAGCCATTCCCTATTTTGAAAAGGCACTGGAAAGCAGAAAAAATAATCCGCAACTCATTCACAAAAATTTAGGAACTTTATACCATAAAGTTTTTCAGTTCGAAAAAGCTATAAACCATTTTTCCACTTACTTAAATAATGCCGGTAGAGACGATCGGTTTATTATATATTGCGAGCGCATGTTGGAAACCTGCAATAATGCAAAGAAAGTTGTTAGTGCTAAAAAGAACTACGATTTAACGCCTCTACCCTATCCGCTCAGTAAATACAACACTCAGCAAGCCTATACCACGGTCGATGGACGATTACTAATATTTCAAGATAAGGATAATAATATACATAAAAGTACTATTTCTGTAGATCGAGTTGAGCCTCCTGTAAACCTTTTTATTGAGGACAATAACTTTAAAGATGCCAAATTAGTTGGTATTTCGCACGATGCCCAAATTATATACCTCCGCAAACAAAACCGCGGAAACTTTGACTTATATGAAGGGTATTTAGAAGGCCTGACCATAAAACGTATTAAAGCGCTTGATTCTGAAATAAACAGTAAGTTTAATGAGTATGATTTAAGCCTTTCGGCAGATGGCACAACGCTGTACTTTAGCAGCGACCG
>JAWOEM010000388.1:0-6992 GCA_046482785.1 Salinivirgaceae bacterium | reverse complement strand
GGCACCTGCTGATCGATCAATAAGTTATTCGCACCCAAGTTTAGTGTGTCGGTTCCATAGCGGGCAAGACTTAACCGCATTTCAACTTCAAAATCTGAAAACTGGTAACTACCTACCCCCACCATTTCGTGAAAGTTGGCTCCCAATGGATGTGCCAAAGGTTGTTTTGCATGAGTAAAACTATGGTCTGCACTTTTTGCACCGTAGGTAAATGGGCGCACACGGTTATATTCAGCTTGCAGATAAAGGTTTTCGAAGGTTAGTGCATTGAACCATTTTACGCCAAGCTGCACACCTGTTTTATTATCGGCACTATTGGAATTTCCCGATGCCTCTGTTCCAAATTCGTCCCAGGCCAACTGGCCGTAATGCTGCAATTCGGGCAAAATGGAAACCTTCCATGTTAGTCCCAGCATTACATTATTTTTACCGTTTAGATTGTATTCTATAGCTCTGGAAAAAAGAATCGGATTAATGTAGTTGGGCTTAAAGCCCCGATACCCGATGGAATCTTCGGCATTGTAAAAAACCGATTCGAAAACGCCAATTTGCAACCATTTTGCCAGTTGCAAGCTCATGTAGTGCATGCTAAATCGCTTTTTGTGGAAACCGCTTTCTGCTGAATTGGGCAAATCAAAATCCATCATTTCGGCATACATACTGGTGTACTGAATTCGACTTTGCGTAAATGTTGCCTTTACGTACGGATACGTATAACTGTTATCGCTAAGCAATAGCGAGCGGTATCCTTCGCCCACAAAATGAGCTCTCTGGCCTATCTGCACATTGAGCTGGGGCAACACGTTCCACGATAATACGCCTTCAACCTGACTATAGTCGTACCCGTTTGTGTACAATTTATCAAGTGGGGCTTCGTAAGGTTTATAGTTGGCTCCGTGCGGAATAACGCCATTTTCGTTTACAAATTCTTGAATAAAAGGCTGATATGCCAATTGGTTTTCGTAAAGCGTTGTGTAAAACGCAACGTTACTACCAATGCGCCCCGTGATGTAAAAACCGCGGGTGTTTCGGTAGAAAAATTCATCAAAATCTTTATTCTTCAGTAGTTCAAAGTGCATAATGGGGTCGGCAGTTAGTCGGTACTGCGGGTCTTCCACCATAAGCAGGTTTTCGTACCGTAACTTGCGTTCGACCCAGTTTTTGGGCGTTCCTTTTCGGCTGTGTATATCCGCAAAAAGCGCAGATGTATCTGACATAACAAACGGTTTCAATGCGGTATGATGCACCGCACTGTCTTCGGCCATTCGTTGTTCAGTTTTCATTTGCCAGTGCTTGTGCAACGGAATTAGTTGCTGCGCATTCGAAACTATCGCGCAAAGCATTAATGGCAGTATGTACAGAAGTATTTTACGCATTAAAACCCAAGGTTAAACTGAAACATTATTGTTTGCTGATGTCCGTGATAGAAGTTCGGCGAATACATGTCCAGGTATTCTTGCGCTGTTCGGTCATCTACGTCGAAGCCCTTTATATTGCTATCGCGATAAATGAGCTGTAGCCGCACATTTGCCAGTAATTGGTAACTTGCCGTGATGTCGAAGGTATGATTTTGCCACGTTTTATCTTCCAAAACCGGAAGTTCATCTATCCGGGTTTCATTATTTATATCGTAGGCGTACTCATTGGCATGGAATGCCTGCCAGTACCGTAGTTTTATGAACAATCGGGAAACCGGCTTTACGGTGAGGGCAAAATAGTGTTCCAGACTGTTGTCTGACAGGTAATGACCTAATCCATAGTTGTTTGTTTCGTACGTAGTGGCGGCAATACGGTGTTTGTACGTTACCGGATATGTTTGGGTAAACTCATACGTAAGACTCACGTTTGGAATTGGCCAGTTTTGCAGTTGGGCTCCACCTTTCCACGATAAAAAATTGTGCTGCGTATCATCGCCCACACGCGTTTTTGAAAACTCATCGACAAACAGCGAACCATACACATGTAAGTGTTTAATGGAGCGAATGCTTGCGTTAAAAAAGAGTTGCGAATTTTGGTTTTGAATGCCATGGTTCAGCGTGTGATCTATCGATTTAAAAAACATAAACGGAATCATGTAGGCCGGGTGCGGCCCTCCAAGGTCGCTGTAAATAATTGAATTACCTGCCGATAGGCTCATGTGCCGAAACGGATGTAGCGTGTACATATTGGCCGCAATAAATTTTGAGCGATATGCTTCGCGCGATTCGCCGTACTGACTAAAATAGCTGTTTGCGCTATCGATAACTTCAGATACCAGCCATCCGTGCAGGTAATCGAACTCGAACCACCAGGTGGGTTTCAAATGCATTTTTAGCATGGCAAAAGATGGAGCACGCGAATCCAAGATTGTGGGTCCATGCGAATGATCGCCCCACTGCACATGATCTTTAACCAGCGAAACATTGCCCCAATTCCAATGTAAGGCAAATCCTCCGCGCATTTCCGAGTAATCGCCACCGGAGCGGCCACCTTCGCCCAATTTGTAATTGCCGCCATCTTGCCGGGTAAAGTTCCCCGGCCAGGCCAGAATTTCAGTAATGCTATTGTCGCGCACCGAGGCAAACACGCTCAAGTGACTGCCAATTTGTGCTTCAGCACTTGCCCCACCCCAAAAGTGCGTTACATCGCCATTATCGTTCGAGTGGTACTTATATCCCCACAAGGGGCGGGCAACAACTGTAAAGTTGCTATCGCGATGTGCAAAACCTAAATGCGTGGATGTTAGCGCGGAGTGTGTGCTGTAATTCTTTAGAATATTGACTTTTTCTGCCATGTAAGGATTTTGCGTGCCTTTATCCCAAATTTGGTAAGACTGCAAGTAAAACGCCAGCTCATTTTTTTGTCGTTTATTGAGAAGCGAATCGGCTTTTTCTGCCTTGTGCAGGCATTCAAGAATAAATCCTTTGGTGTAGGGTTTAATTGCACTGTTTAAGATGATGATGTGCTCCGATGCCAGTTCGTCCATAAACGCATAAATTTCTTCGTACGATACGTGTTCAGGAATGGCTTGTCCGACAACGATTTGGCTTTGGAATACAACTGCTGATAAAAGTATGAAAAACCTGTAAGCAGGGCGTATTGCGTAACGTAATTTATTGACTATAAAAAACATGAGCTACAAAGTATGGCATTTTAACACCCAAATGTAGTTAAAAATAACGAGAAAATGAGGAATGCGTTATCCTGTAAAGGAATTATCTGTAGGGCAAGCATCGTGTAGACTTGCAAAAAAAGCTTTTTATGGGTTATTCACTTCGTGCGTGCTTAAATACAATATTGATAAACGCTTTCCAGAAATATCGCCAGTCGGTTAGAAATGGGTGTTTTTGGTAAGCTAAAATGTATTTGCGTTCCGATTCCTGAATTTCGTCCAGTGTTTTGGGCATATCGGCATAAAATGGAGGTACTAAACCCGGTTTTACCTGAATGCGCAATTTTTTCAGGTCATCATCATACAAGTTATAGTAGTGGGTACTGAGCGGTCTGACGCCTACAATTTTCATATCGCCCTTCAATAGATTGATGATCATGGGCAATTCATCAATCCAAAATTTGCGCATAAATTTTCCCAGTGTTGTAATGCGAAAATCGTTCTTAAACTTGCCCCCTTTTTTCAGTTGATAATGCTTGTAAATATAAGGTTGTAAATATTCTGAAAAGGGGTGCATGGTTCGGAATTTATACACAAAAAACTCTTTTCCGCCTTTTCCTACTCGCTTTAACTTTATAAGCGGCCCGTAAGTCGGGGTTGGATCGAAGTAAGGTTTGCGGATTTTGCGGGCTATAAAATAGAGCATTCCATTGATATTGCGAGTTTCTTCCACCTCAAATCCGCATGAATAGAGCCGCCCAAGAGTTTCGGCCTTCGATATTACTCGGTTATGGCCGCGGGTAAGAAAGAAGTACAGGCGTTTGGTTAAATTAAATTTTGGTGCCACACGTTTCAGTAGGTAATCGAACGTATAGTAAATCATATTCAAAACAGGCGGAAACTTATTTAAAAGGCGTTTTTTACGTTGGTTTTTTGTTTCTACACACCCAATGAACAGTCCGTCAATTTTAAGTTTCTGATTTACAGACGAAAAGAATTTGTTGATATAGCGTACATCGTTAATTCGTTTCAGGTTGGTAATGCATGTGAGGCAATTGTCGGGCAAGCTAATTACATTGAACCGAGTGGTGGTGCTCAATACCGAGCAGCGCTCATAGTCGAGGTTTATGTAGTCTACAATATATTTCCCGGCTGTTTCGCCAATTTCTTGAATAATGTAATCGCGAATGTGTGGTGAAATAAGGTTTTTGCCGGGCTGAACTTGTTTCGCTTGCGGCCTGTCGATGGGCGAAACCTTAGCCGTTTTTGGGTGTTCTGCACCGAGGTTTCGAACCGGACTGTCGTCGATAATGCGAGAATGAGAAATTTGGCGGGCTATAAGGTAGAAAACAACTTCTAAAATGGTAGCAGTAATAAGTGTACCGAAAAGCACAAACCGCGATAAGGCAAGAAGTCTGAAACCGTACATCCATAGAGCGGCTACTCCTCCAATTATAATGTTTATTCGCAAAATAGTAGGGAAAACAGAGCGTAAATCGCGGCGCGTACCCAGTTTGTACTTACGAAAAAAGAGCGAAATGATGATCCATGTAATGATTAGCCCGGAAAGTGTTATCGATTGATTTTCAATGTATTGAAATGGTAGTGTGTGAGGCTTAATTAGTATTGAAAACCACACAGAAATAATAACCAGAAGAAAATTAAAGAAAAACCGAATATTTGATGCTGTGCGTGTTTTCATTTTATTTGGGTGTTCCGTAGGTCAGGATTGGGTTGTTTATCTATTTTGCCCGCAAGATAATAATAATCAGTAACTATAAATCGGGTATTTTTACAAGATTATTCATGAAAATGGAATATAACTGCTAAAAAAACAAGGCGCAAAGTCGTAAAGGTTTATTTCCTCTACATCTCTGCGCCTTTTTGTATTATGAAATTTTGCTTATTTTATTTCAATGTCGTATGGTAATCGCATTTGAACGCCTTCCATTTTTGTGAGTTTTTCGAGGTGCTCCAAATAGGGGTTTAGTTTCAGGTTATTGAAAAATAGTTCTCTAACCGAAGCCCCGGCGCCAAACTCTTCCAGCATTTGCTGAATAGGGTCTTTTTGTTTCGGAAGTTCTTTTACAGTATAGTCTTCCAGACCAGCACGCTGAGCAGCAATTTGAATGGCATCGGTTAATCCTCCCATTACATCAACTAACCCCAGACGTTTTGCATCGCGGCCACTCCAAACGCGTCCCTGAGCTACTTCGTCTACTTGCTCCTTGGTCATTCCACGACCTTCGGCCACATGCCCGATAAATGTTTCGTAAATATCTTCAATGGAGCGCTTAATAATTGCACGTTCGTCGGTTGTAAGTGGTCTGAACATTGAACCCAAATCGGCATGTTTTGCTGTGCTTACGGTTTCTACGTTTATTCCAATTTTTTCTTCGATAAGTTCCTGAGCCTGGAAAAGGAGTCCGAAAACACCAATGGATCCGGTAACCGTATTGGGACTGGCTACAATGGTGTCGGCCAGGCAACTAATGTAATATCCTCCACTGGCAGCAACATTGCCCATAGAGGCAATAATAGGTTTAGCCTTTGCGGTAAGCTGAACTTCGCGAAGAATAATTTCCGATGTAAGAGCACTTCCTCCGGGGCTGTTTACGCGCAACACAACCGCTTTTACCTTGTCGTCTTTTCTTGCTGCACGCAATGCTCTGGCAACGTTTTCTGTCCCGATTTCGGTATCGTTTCCTTTGCCTGAACCAATTTCTCCCTGTGCATACACAACGGCAATTTTACCCGAATTGGCTAAGAGCTTGTCTTTTGGTGGTTTGGGTGCATGTGTGTACTTACCGAGCGAAACAAATGTAAGCTCTTTCCCTTCTTCCAGTCCAACCTTACTTTTCAGTTCATCAAGAATTTGGTCGTAGTAGCGTGTTCCGTCAACCAGATTGTGCTCAACAGCTTCGTCGCTATTTGTAACCAGCATTTCGTCGGCTATGCGTTGCAATTTTTCCACTGCAATGGCGCGTGAGTCACCCACTTTCAAGAGCAGTTCGCTCCACATCGATCCCAGATACTCTTCAATTTGCTCCCGGTTGGCCTCGCTCATCTTATTGCCTAAGAACGGCTCTACCGCACTTTTGTATTTTCCGTGGCGAATAACCTGAGGTTCAACACCAAGCTTATCCAGCGTTTTTTTGAAAAACATTACTTGCGCAGAATAACCTTGTAGGCCTGCCATTCCCTCGGGGTTTACGTATACTTCATCGGCTACAGAGGCCAAAAAGTAGGAGTTTTGTGTATAATAATCGGCGTAGCTAATAATAAACTTTTCGCTCGACTTAAACTTTTCCAGTGCATTTCTAATTTCTGAAATCGTAGCCGATCCGGCAGCTACATTGGTCATGTAGAGCAATATTCCCTTTATGTTTTCGTCTTTTTCGGCTCGTTCAATATTTTTAAGAATCTGATTTAAGCTCATCGACGATTCGGAGGTAAATGAACCGAAATTAAAATTCTCGAATGGATTATTTGGCGCACGATCGAGAATGGGTTTATCGAGCGTAATTTTTAAAATGCTGTTGGGTTTTACTTCAACTACTTTTTCGCTGTCGAACATTGAACCGAGCGATCCGGCCAATATTAGTACTCCCACCACCAAGGCAATGAGAAACGCCAGAAATGAGGCCAGAAAATACTTTAAGAAATTTTTCATTTGTATAGATTTTAAAGGTTATAAAAACACAAATTTATAAAAATATGATTGAAATGCCTAAGAATCTTTTGCATCCTAAATTACGCGAGGATTTTTAGTTTAAAAAATTTAATGGTTATCCGCTTTTGTACCTAATTCAATTTTGATTTTCTTCATTTGCCCCTAGCCCTAAAGGGTGTGAAGAAAATCAATTGCTCCCTTTAGGGACGGGGCAGAACAATTGATTTT
>JAWOEM010000338.1:0-6522 GCA_046482785.1 Salinivirgaceae bacterium | reverse complement strand
AAACTACTTGTTCTTGGGTGTGCCCAGTAATAAAATCAAGAACGAGCCTGTCCTCGAGAATCGGGAGCTTGGCCATTTTGAAAATCAATAGTCCGCCAGCTGGCAGATAACTGTTTTCAAAATGGTCATAACGCCGTTATTGGAGTTTTCTTGCGGCCACTATGTATGTGAAGAATTCGAAATCTCCTTTGTGCTTACTGTTTCGACGCAAAGCTCTTGCCCAGCGGTAGGAGTATTCGCCCCGATAAATCGTTGATTAAGATGGCAGCCATCATGTACCAAGCTGAAAATGCACAAAAAATAAGCGTGATGGCAGCCGGTGTTTTTAATTGCGGATAGCCAAAGTGCTCCAAATCGAGTAACACGAAGCCGGCAAATAGCAGCGCAAAGGTAACGGTCATGGCTTTATGCACCCACAGACTGGCCACCAAAAGTATAGCTGTGTAAAGTGTCCAGGCCACTAAATAATACCCAACATCTGTTGTGCTCGATGCGTAAATGTCGAAATGGTTGAGAATTAGGATAATACCAAAACCAACCCAAAATGCACCGTAAGATACAAAGGCGGTGTACCCGAAATTGTTGCCCACTTTTTGTTCGTTAAAGCCGGCAATCATTTGTGCAATACCTCCAAAAGCAAATGCCATGGCAACGATTGGTCCGGGCGCTACCCAGCCCAGGTTTTGAAACTGAAGAAGTAAGGTTGTTAAACCAAAACCTGCGAGGCCCACTACAGCAGGATTTCCAATTTTATTGTTCATAAATTCTATAAATAAAAAATGAGCTGCGAAAATACGCCTAAAATGGGTGGCCGGGCTGTTTTGGATTACTGTTGTAAAACATATGCACAATCTGTTTTTTTTGTACATTTACTAAACCAAAAACGTATATGTTGCCGAATATTAAATCGCTTTATAACAATTAGATAGCTATATTTCCTCAATTTTACAATAGGTAGTTCACAAATAAACCAATTATGATAAAACGATATTTACAACAGGCTATAGACTTTGTACGAACCGATGTTTGGCGTTTAAACCTGAATACATTGCCACGGTACTTGCGAGGATTAGTTTTTCCGTTACGTATTATTCTAATTGCCATACGAGGTTTTCGGGAAGATAAAATATCCATTCGTGCGTCGGCTCTCACTTATTTTTCGATGCTATCGGTTGTTCCGATTGTTGCTATGGGATTTGGCATTGCCAAAGGGTTTGGGTTAGAACAGATGCTCGAAGAGAAGCTTATGCAGAGTTTATCGGGGCAGCAGGAGGTGATCGACTACATTATTTCATTTGCCAACAGCTTTTTGGAAAGTACGCAAGGCGGATTAATTGCCGGGATTGGTATTCTAATATTGTTGTGGACTGTATTGAAGGTTTTTATGAATATTGAAGAATCGTTTAATGCCATTTGGCAGGTACATAAAGCCCGCACCTGGCCGCGCAAAATCAGCGATTACCTAACCATGATGCTCATTGCGCCTATTCTGCTAATTATGTCTACCAGCGCCAATGTTTTTATCACCACACAAATCACCCAAATTACTGAAGAGGTGGCGCTGTTGGGCTTTATCAGTCCGCTCATATTTTTCTTCATCAAACTTATTCCTTATGTGCTTTTTTGGCTTGTACTTACGGTTATTTATATGGTGATGCCCAACACCAAAGTCGATTTCAAATCGGCTTTAGTAGCCGGAATTATTGCCGGCACCATTTTCGTATTTGTGCAATGGGCTTATATTCATTTTCAGGTAGGCGTTTCGCGGTACAACGCCATTTATGGTAGTTTTGCTGCGCTCCCGTTGTTTCTTATTTGGTTGCAAATTAGTTGGGTAATCGTACTTTTGGGTGCCGAAATATCGTTCTCGGTTCAGAATGTCGAAAAGTACGAGTTCGACCCCGATATTCAGAACCTAAACCTGTACAGTCGTAAGGTGCTTACGCTGATGATTGTACGATTGGTTGTGCGACGGTTCGTAAAAGGCGAACTGCCGCTCACATCGAAAGAAATAAGCAAAGAACTGGAAATCCCCATTCGGTTGGTGCGCGATACCATACATGTACTTGTCGATAGCCACGTTTTTTCAGAGGTTACAACCCCACACGATAAGGAAAAAGCGTACCAGCCCGCGCGCGATGTAAATATGCTCACCGTAAGTTATATACTCCATGTAATAGAGCATCATGGAGCCGACAAGATTCTTGCTGTGGCCTCTAAGGAAAAGGTGCAAATAGAAAATATTCTGGACAAATTCGATCAATTGATGAAAGAGAGCGACGGCAGCAAATTGTTGAACGATATTGGGTAGGGAGTAGGAAAATGGCGGTATGATGGTTTGATGACAAAACTTTTCGGCTCTTACAGTTTTTTCTTTGCAATCTGGTTGAATGGTTGATTTGTGTGTATTTGTATGATGAGCCTGATATAAAAAGGGGCTTATTTGGTTTTCAGACACTATTTTTTCCGCATCCTGAAGGAAGTAAGTAGTTGAAAATTAGCCACCCTTTAGGGTTTGGGGCAAGGCTTATTTTCACCGTTAGTAGTTTGAAAACCTTTTTAGATCGATCCCATGATTATTTTGCATACTTCGTTGCCAATAGCATACACACAAAAGCCCGAAGCATTTGCTCCGGGCAATTGTTCTATTGGTGAGAAGATAGTATGGCTTACTACGAATGGCTAACACCAATAACACGAAATATAAACTCAAGAAAAAAACTTAGGATAGTTGTAAATTCAGTTTTATTTTATCAGGTTTCCTATTTTTACCCCAAGGTACACCGTACGTGGCTGTGCCGGGCCGTATATGTATCCGGGGTCGCGGTTCTCGCCACTGTCAAAGTCATCTTGGTAGGAGTTGAACATGTTTTTTAATCCGGCGTAAACCTGTAGTGTTGCTCCATTTAGTTTTGTATTGTACTGCACTTTCATTCCCAAGTCTATAAATGGGTCGCTTTGGCGTAGCTCTCCGGCTTCGGGGTCGGCAATGGTTTCTCCAAAATAGGGAACCAGCATTTTTCCGGTGTAGTTTCCGGTAGCCGATGCGCCAAAGCGTTTTGTTGGATTCCAGCTTAATGTTGCAAACCCATAGTCGTCAGGAGTACGGAAAAACGACTTTTCGCCAAATTCCTGTTCCTTATCGTATTGGCTTATCTGGTAAGTAAATCCGGTTTTGAATGCTACGGTACTGTGTGGTACAATATTTACCTCAACATTCACACCTGTAACTGTGGCGCCACCTTCTGCATTTACACGAGTGTAGGTTACCACACCATTTTCATCGGGTTCGGAGTATTCGTTGGCAAATGCATCTTCCAGGCGGGTATAAAAACCTTCGGCCAGCAGCCCAAAATATATATTTCCCAGCTTTTTGTTAAAATCGAGCGACCCCATTAGGCTATGGCTGGTTTCCTGCGTAAGGTCGGGATCGTTTTCGTGCAGTACTTTTCGTGCTTCGCTGGTTTCGATGTGTAAATCTTCGTCGAAAATTTGGGGTGCACGGTATCCTTGTGCATAACTTACCCGTGCTTGCACAAACTCTGCAATATCGTATAGCAAGGTAACGCGCGGACTTATTACATTTCCGGTTTTTTCTGTTCCTGCTTCATCATCGGTAATTTTGTAGCTGTCGAAACGCCCTCCCAGAGTAGCTTTAAACCGATTTACATGGTATTGGTACTGAGCAAAAATACTGTGCGTTTGCGATTGCTGATCGGCAACTGTAACATTCGATGTGTGTGGAACAAATAATGTTGTGTCTGTGCCACTAATGGTAATCTCTGCATTTTCTATGTCGGGATAACCGAGTTTCTTATCTTTCATTTGTGCGCCCTGGCTTTCTGCACCGACGGTAATTTCCGATTTGTTTAAGTGATAATGGTATTGAGTTCCCAAAACATAGGAAAAGTCCTGCGTATTTCCATAATCTTTTAGCGATTGGCCTGCTCCGTAGTACGAGTCGCGATCCACCTTTTGCCCCGATGCGTAAATCGACCATTTGTCGTGTTCGCGCAGCAATTGGTCGTAATTCAATGCACCCGTTGTAATTTTATGATTTACGGCTTCAGCTATATTGGCTTCATGCAACGGATAGTCGTGACGGTCGCCACCGCGGCGGTCTTCTTTTATGCTAAATACATCGAGCGATATGCGATTTCTGTTAGTAAAACGGTGAAACATGCGGCCTCCAATTGTAGAATTTTCGATAGAAGATAACTCAGAAAATCCGTCTTTATTGGCATCGAAAGGGTTGCGGTTGCGGTAAAAGCCATACAATGCCATACCTGTTTTACTGTCAGATGAAACCAGCGATGTGTTGAACTTAGCCGTGTGGTCTTCCCCAATTTCATCGCCATTGTTATGCCCTACGCCAATGGCAGAGCTCGAAATATCCAGTTCGTAGGAGTTGGAAATAGGATCTTTAAGAATTAGGTTGATGGTTCCGGCAATGGCGTTGCTGCCGTAAAGAGCCGATCCGCCACCACGAATAATTTCCATACGATCGATCATGTTGGCCGGAATAAGTTCCAATCCGTAAACCCCTGCAAGCCCACTAAATATTTGCCGGCTATTGATCAGAATTTGCGAATACGGTCCTTCCATACCGTTCATTCGCACTTGGTTAAATCCGCAGTTCTGGCAATTGTTCTCTGTACGTAGACCCGATGCAAAGTTAAGTCCTTCTGCTATGGAGGCCGATTGGGTAAGGTTAAACTCTTTTGGTGTGATGGACGATACAATTACCGACGATTCGCGCCTGTTGGAAACACTGCGGTCGCCTGTTATTACAACTTCGTCGAGGCCAAGTACGTCGTGTTTTAATTCGAGGTGCACCTCCGTTGTTTTGCCTAGTTCTACCTTAATTTCTTTACTTACAGTTTTGTATCCTATTGATTTTGCAACAATGGTATATTCACCGGGTTTCATGTTCAGTAATTGGTAGTGTCCGGTTTCGTCGGTGGTGGTTCCTATGGTTGTGCCATCGAGTAAGATGGTGGCAAATGGAACGTGCTCGTCGCAACACGTTACGTGACCAATAATATGCGCGTCGGTTGGCTTTTTTTTCTGTGCCATGGCATTGGTCATAATTAAGAGAAAAACGAGTAGTAGGTTAATGGTTTTATTCATTTTCAATAAACTTTTGTTGTAACACATTTGTAATTGTCTGGTTAATTTTCTTTGCAATTAGCAGATAAATAGAACACATTTTACTTAGCGTAAATGCGCCATATGTATCGCAAGCTGCATTTGCCCGAAGGCAAATATCATGAGATAATTAAATGATGTTTAGTGTTTTAAAAAAAGAGACAGATGAGCAGAGGCGCTCACTGGTGGTTGCAGATATGCTATCGGCAAACAGATAGTTGGTGTGGTGGTGCGCGGCCCGGTGTTTGAACGATAGCAGCTTTAGACTGAATGCTGATGATTGAATTGTCTAATCTGCCCTGAAGCAGAGAATGAATATTTTACGTTCAGCGCGCTATACACCGGTAATCACACCGCATCCCGGCGAAATGAGCCGACTAACAGGGTTATCAGCCGGGCAAGTCCAGAGTAACCGCCTTGATGTTGCTATCAAAAATGCCCGCCTGTGGGAATGCATTATTATTTTGAAAGGTTTGAACACTGTTGTTGCCACGCCCGGTGGCAAGGTTGGCATTAATCCTACCGGCAGTCAAACCCTGGCTACTGCCGGGACAGGAGACTTGTTAACCGGAATGGTTACTTCATTTATTGCCCAGGGTATGGCTAACAGCGATGCTGCCCGGGCAGCTGCTTTTACGCACGGCCTGGCAGGTGACCTGGTCCCTGAAGGCAGGGGCCATATGACCAGGGACATTTTGAATCGTTACAAGGAAGCATTTCAGTACCTGTTTGCTTGTGATTCAAATTTTAATGGTAATCCTTACCTGAAGAGGGTAAGGCCAGTTTAAAATATTTGGAGGGATTTTATATGCTTGATTGTTTAATGACAGGTGAAGAAAAGAAGCTGCAGGAAGAAGTACGGGCTTTTGTCAAAGAAGATATTGACAAAAAGCTGCTGCGTGAAATGGATGAAGATAAGGTTCATTACCCGCGTGAGTTCCTGGAAAAAGGGGCAGCCAGGAATTTGCTTGGCCTGCGTTTTCCCGAAAAGTATGGTGGCCGTGGAATGTCCTGGACTTCGGAAATAATTGCCCTGGAAGAAATAGGGGTGCTCGGAACATCACTGGGCTGTCTCTATTCGCTGGTTAGTATTGTTGGTGAGGCCATAGATAAGTTTGGCTCTGACATGCTCAAAGAAAAATATCTCCGCCCAACAATTAAAGGACACCTGACCGCGGCAGAAGCCTTAACCGAGCCGCGTGGAGGTTCTGATTTTTTCGGGGCAACCTGCACGGCAATCAAAGACGGGGATCACTATATTCTTAATGGCCAAAAACGCTTTGTTGTCGGGTCGGAAGGCGCTGATTACTTTATGGTTTATGCTCGGACTAATCCCGAGGGAAAGCCACATCAGTCAATCAGTGCTTTTTTAGT
>JAWOEM010000035.1:0-2678 GCA_046482785.1 Salinivirgaceae bacterium | reverse complement strand
GATCAACAATGGTCAGTATTGAACGGGATTTTGCCATAATGCGGTAAACACTCAATCAAAATTATAAGGCACCCAAAATCCGCAAGGATTTCCACCTTGAGAAAATAAATGCTTGCAAAATTTGTAAATAAAAGTTCTTTTAGAAGATTGGTGCGAAAAGTTCAAGTTTGAGCCTGTACCCAAACCTAAATTCCGCACGGATTTTGACCTTGAAAAATTAAATCCGTGCAGAATTTAGGCTGTATGCGAGAATCGGGAGCTTGGCCTTCCTGAAAATCAACCAAAACCTTTTTAGGCCGATCTCATTTGTTACACTAAGCCTACCCCTCCAGCCACTCTTTAAAGCTTTTTATGCGACGAATACTTACAAACAAGTCGTCTGATGGAATAGTGAGTTTTACCCTGAGTTTGGTGGCACTTAGTGTAACCACATCAGCTACAGCTTCTATATTAATGACAAATTGCCGATTGATACGGAAAAATTGGTCCGGATTCAAGGTTTGTTCTATTTTATCGAGCGATCCCTCTACATCGTAGGTTCGATTATCAAACGTAGTGAGGTAGCAACTCTTGTCTGTTGACTGAAAAAAAGCAGTTTCTGTGGCTTTTACCGGACGTATTTTATTCCCAACCATCACAATAAAACGTGTTTTATAGGTTGGTTTGGGATTAAAGGCATCGATTAACGCCTCAATATTGAGCTCATTTTTGCTAAACGCTTTTTGAACGGTTTGCAATTTCGCCAGCGATGCTTCCAGCTTTTCTTGTTCAATGGGTTTCAGCAAATAGTCGATACTGTTTAACCGAAAAGCCTCAATGGCATAATGATCGTAGGCCGTGGTAAAAATAACGGGTGTGGTAATTACAACCGATTCAAAAATTTTAAAGCACAGATCGTCGGCCAGATGGATATCCAAGAAAATCAGATCGGCTTGGGTATCGGGTAACCGCTGAATGGCCTCCCGAACCGTCTGAATCTCATCAACCACCTCAATTTTTTCATCAATTTGCTGTAATAACCACTTTAGGTGATTGGCTGCCGGTTTTTCGTCTTCTATAAGTATAACTCTCACAAAGTGTGTTTTTTAACGCATTAAATACATTTTTCCCCATCCGCGATGAAAATATCCGTCGGCATCGGTCTTTCGCAAGTCAATTTTTTGCCCATCCATGGTCACATTCACTTTATATAGGTACACCCCATTGGCCAATCGATCACCAAAATCGTCGCGACCATCCCAGGCATATTCTGTAATGTTTTTTCCAATAAAAATAGGCCCCAGCTCATCCATGCCAATGGTTTTAATTCGTTTTCCCGATATGGTGTAAATACTAATGTTTAGTTCATCGGGGAGTTGGTTCCCGGTTAGCGTAAACACAAATCGAGTGCTGGTACTAAATGGGTTCGGGTAATTAAACAGTCGTGTAATTGTACTTTTATTAATAACCTGAAATTGAATTTTATAATCGTTTTCGCCCGACAAGTTATTGGAATTGTCACGTGCCTGAACACGCAGTTCATACATTCCATCCTGTTCAAAATAAGGCATATAGGTTATAGATGCTTTATTGGTTTTAGTGGCCGGAGACCAAATAATGGTTCCATTTTCTATTCCGGGCTGCAAATGCACTCGTTTTTCGGTTCCATCGGGCACGTAGGTCATATAGAGAGCAAACAAAGAGGTGTCGTTTAACGAGATGTACGGATTTTCGTCCTTTAATGAAATGGAAATGGTAGGTGTAGAGCTAATAATTTCGCCATTCATTATTCGTCTGCCATCAAATGTTACATCGAGCAATGGATTTGTTTTATCGCCATACACCTGAAAAGGAATACTTCCGGTATTATTAAAAGCAAAAAAATCATCGGTGCCACTTTGGTCATAATCTATCCATAAACTATAATACCCATTCATGTCCAGCGTTTTAAAGGTTGCCGTGTCTAAAGCAAATTCCGATGGGTCAATGGCGTCAATTGTAGTTTGAATTCGGTTCACTTCGCGATTATAAACATCTGTAATGTAATAATTAATCGATTTCGCATTTGACGAAAAGTCGGAAGTATTTTCGTATGCCAGTTGCATCTCAAGCTGGTCGCCCTCTTGAATACTGTCCATTTTAAAATAAAAGTGCCGACCGGGCGATATGGCAATATCACTTTCCGGAGTATAGTTACACAGAATACGCCGAGGGTAGGCCGGAGTTTTATTCACCCGATCGCGAGTATAAAATTGAAATTTTAATGATGAATGCTGGTTAGCATCAATATGCGACAAATTATACGGAGAAGCGTTTACTGGAATTTTTCCTTCAAGCACAGTATTTTCCTGATTATTTCCTGATCTACTAATAATATTAACATGGACACTGTCTGAAGGTTCCAATAAATCATTGTCGTAAAGCCACTCTACAGAGCTCCAATTTCGAGCCGGACCAATCCATGGCGTGGTGATGCTCCCATAATCGAAATTATCTTTCAAATCTACACTAAGGTCAATAACATCGGTGGTGCTATTGCCCACCACTTCGATGGATTTTTCGGGATACCCTTTCTGAGAGAAAAGAATGTATGGATACACATTGGGTACTCCACGGATAAGCTCTGCTCCCAGTGCCTCGAAAGCTTCAAAATGCCGTTCTTTCCAGCTTTCAAATCGCCCATCGACATAACTATAAGT
>JAWOEM010000295.1:0-12758 GCA_046482785.1 Salinivirgaceae bacterium | reverse complement strand
GCTACAACCACCGTGTTGTTTAGATTTGCAAAGATAACTCTTCTTTTAAAATTACAAAAGAATTGTGCGAAATATTTGCGGAAATTATTAGTCTTTCGTCTTTTTACCCAAAATCCGCAAAGAATTATACAATATATCTCTGTATTCCTTGCTAATTAACTGCGTTGAGCTCGTCAGGCTAAACCTGACTCATCCGAACTGCGCCATACTTCAATAAATTCATTCAAAATCATGGCCGTGGCACCCCAAACCTTATAGCCGTTTACATTGTAGCAGGGGGCTTCTATTCGATAATTTAATCCTTCGAAAGTATCGGTTCCTACAGCACTTTCCTCAAGCAAATTGCCTAAAGGCAATGAAAGTACTTGCTGTACCTCTTTATCCTGCTTAACAAAAAAGGGTTTGTGCCGGTGGAATCCCACCCATGGGTGAACGCACATATTGCTCACAGGAATGAACAAAGGAGTCAATTTGCCTATCATTTTTACGTCTTCTTGCCGAATGCCGACCTCTTCATAAGTTTCCCGAAGTGCCGTCATGCGCAAATTATCATCATCTTCTTCCTTCTTTCCGCCCGGGAAAGCTATTTGTCCGCTGTGCACCCCGTCATATTCGGCGCGCTTTATCATGGTGATGTACAATTTGCCGGTATCGATGTACAAAAGCAATAACACAGCACTTAGCCGGGGTTCCGTATTGGCCATCCGCTCCAAATCACGACCTTGCGGCATCATAGTTCGATGCGCATTTTTGCCCGGCAATTCTCCGTTCAAAGCTCCTGTTAGGCGTTGTATTATGCTATCGGTATCTATTTGCATTGAAGCACGTAATAGTTCTTTTTTCCTTTTTGTATGAGAATATATTTATCGTTTAATAGTTGCGATGTGTTTACAGTAAACTCGGCATCGTTAATTTTATTTTTATTGATACTTACTCCGCCACCTTTTATTAGTCTGCGCAATTCGCCTTTCGAGGTAAATGCCGATGTTTTTTCGGCCAGCAAATCCAACACATTAATGTCCTCTTCTAACCACGATCGTTCCATATCGAACGTGGGTACTCCGTCGAAAACCGACAGAAATGTACGTTCATCGATGGACGAAAGCTCATCGGATGTAGATTTACCAAATAGGATGTTCGATGCGGCTTGTGCCATTTTTAGGGCATCGGCGCCGTGTACCATTATAGTCATTTCTTCTGCCAGTTTTTTTTGCAAACTTCGTTGGTGAGGTGCTTCTTGGTGTGCAGCTACGAGATCTTCAATCTCGGTGTGCGAAAGCATGGTAAATATTTTTACATATTTAGCTGCATCATCGTCGGAGGTATTGAGCCAGAACTGGTAAAACTCGTATGGCGATGTACGTTTTTCATCTAGCCAGATGTTCCCTTTTTCGGTTTTACCAAATTTTCCACCATCGGCTTTGGTAATGAGCGGACAGGTAATTGCGTAAGCTTCGCCGCCCAATTTGCGACGTATAAGTTCTGTTCCGGTGGTAATATTGCCCCATTGGTCGGAACCACCCATTTGAATTTTGCAGTTTTTATTGCTGTACAGCCAAAAATAATCGTAGCCCTGTACAAGCTGGTAAGTAAATTCTGTAAACGACATGCCTTCGGTGGAATCGCTGCCCAATCGTTTTTTTACAGAATCTTTACTCATCATATAATTTACGGTAATATGCTTGCCCACATCGCGAATGAAGCCGAGGAACGAAAAATCTTTCATCCAGTCGTAGTTGTTTACCAATTCCGCTTTATTTTCCGATGCTGTTTCAAAATCGAGGAACCGGGAAAGTTGCTCTTTAATGCATTGCTGATTGTGTCGCAATGTTTCCTCATCGAGCAAGTTTCTCTCTTTCGATTTTCCACTGGGGTCACCAATCATACCGGTTGCACCACCAATCAGGGCTATGGGTTTGTGGCCGGCGTGCTGAAAATGCTTCAGCATCATTACACCAACCAAATGGCCAATATGCAATGAATCTGCTGTAGGGTCTATGCCCACGTAAGCCGATGTAAGTTCTTTTCCCAGTTGCTCTTCTACGCCCGGTATCATGTTATGTACCATGCCGCGCCATGTTAACTCCTCAACAAAATTCATAATCCCTGTGTTTAGTGTCCAATTTTTTTTAATAGATGTCAAAATTAATATAAGTTCGCGAAAATTTCCGCTATCCCTTTAACTTTTATGGAATTCGCAAGAATACAGCGATTTTTATTATTTCACCCTCCGGATTTTGGGTACTACTACCTACATTTCGCAAGAATATAATTTTTCTTCGAGCTATTTTGGGTTATTTATCAACAATTTTCCACTTTTTAAATAAAAAATGAAAAAGTTTAAAAAATATATCGATTATTTTCATTTCCAACACCCTCAATAACAGCCGATTATAAAAATTTGGGTATTTATACCTATAGCCCGATACGTACATTCACTCAAAACCGCATTGTATATTTGTATCAGTCATAAGAAAAACACACGAGTACACTTGTCCCCTAAGAATAAGTTGGGCAGAAAACAGAAAAAGGTTGGTTACCCCAAAGGCCGGTTCATTGACATAGCAATGCCGGCCTTTATCCTTCTTCAGAAACAGCACTTTTCCCCGCGTTACGATTCGGTTTTTGGTAAACTATCTTGCCCGGGAACGTGCTCCTCCACTTTTTCTTTCAGTTTATCCAAATCGATGTAAGGAATAATGGTGGGAGCAAAGTTGGCAATAGGCCTGTACAGTACCGAATCTTCTGTTTTCTCTTTGGGCATAAACTGCACTTGAGCATCAATGTAATTTAGAATAATTAGTAATACACTGAGTATAAACGCGAATTTGGCTACCCCAAATACAGCACCTGCAATTTTGTTTATGCCGCCTAAAGCAACCGCCGACATAACTTTATCGAGAAAGCGGGCGAGCAAATGCACGGCTACTACAATTCCTAAAAATGTAATTGCGAATGAAACCAGAGGAAGATAGGTTGCCCCTATGGAAAAGTTGCTGACCAAAAAAACGCTGGTAAGGTGGCTGAATTTCATGGCGCCAATAATTCCCACCACCAAAGCCACCAGTGTTGCCAACGATTTTACCAGTCCTTTACTAAATCCTTTATAGAGCCCCCAAAGTAGGGGCACAGCCAATATTAAGTCAAAATAATTCATGCTGAAAATGCTAATTTAATTTTTTGGGAACTCAATCTTTTATGCTCGTTAGTGTTGGTTTTGGCCACTAATGTAAATAAAAAATGCTGAATTCTTGCAAAAGTAAATGTAGTCTGCGGTAATTTTCAGGTTTGATGGTTGTATTGTTTTGGGTTAACACATAAAAGATGGGTTGTATAGAATCGGATGGAATTACGTATTCCACAAAATCCGCAAGGATTTTGATTTTGAGAAATTAAATCCTTGCGGGATTTAGGTATTATATGATCATGAAATCGTGTTGATGCTATTTGAAATTTGTCTGTCATATTCTTTTGTTGCTCTTTATCCCAATTATTTTCCATAATATGTTTTCAGTTTTGTGTGCTTGCAAAATTTTGGATTGAACATAAAAGGCTAAATGCGTGTTGAAATTAGAGGTTTGCTCAACCCATTTATTTATGCTGTATTTGTAAGAATATCGTATTTTTGCCTTTAGCAATTAAAAAAGTTAAACTATGCCCATACTAAACTCTATTGTCACTTGGCTGAATGTAAAACGCATGTCGCAAATCAATCTCATGCGCCAGTACCCTGCCGATGTTCAGTTAGAAACGTTTTTGCAAATTGTAAACCAAGCCGCACCTACCGAATGGGGGCGAAAATATAAGTATCGCGAAATAAAAAACTACCAGCAGTTTCAGGAGCGTGTGCCGCTTCAAAGCTACGACGATATTAAACCATGGATAGACCGCATGAGAGGCGGCGAAACCGAACTATTGTGGCCGGGAGAAATAAAATGGTTTGCCAAATCGTCGGGTACCACTGCCGATAAAAGTAAATACATTCCCGTAACCGAGGAATCGTTAGAAAACTGCCATTACCGTGGAGGCAAAGATGTGATGGCAATTTACAATGACAATTTCCCTGAAAACAACTACTTAAAAGGGAAAACCCTCACCATGGGTGGCAGTCATCAAATCGATGAAAGCAAAGAGTCGTATTATGGCGATTTATCGGCCATTCTAATCCAAAACATGCCTTTCTGGACGCATTTTATTCGCACACCCAATAAAGAAACAATTCTGATTGATGAGTTTGAGCAGAAAATAGAGCGAATGATTAATCAAACCATCAATGAAGATGTGACCAGCATGGCCGGAGTACCATCATGGATGATGGTTCTGCTTAAAGCTGTTTTGGAACGAACCAATAAGTCGAATATTCTTGAAGTATGGCCCAATTTGGAATTGTTTATTCACGGAGGCGTGGCCTTTAGCCCTTACCGTGATATGTACAAAGAAATTATCCCTTCTGCCGGCATGCGTTATATGGAAACGTACAATGCATCCGAAGGCTTTTTTGCTATTCAGGACGATCCTAACCACGACGATATGCTTCTAATGCTCGACTTGGGAGTATTTTACGAATTCATTCCCATGGATGAGTTCGATAAAGAAAACCCCAAAGTGCTTACCATTTCAGAAGTTGAGGTTGGTAAAAACTACGCCTTGGTTATCAGCACCAACGGTGGCCTTTGGCGTTACGTTATTGGCGATACGGTTACGTTTACATCTACCTTTCCACATAAAATAAAAATTTCAGGGCGCACAAAGCATTTTATCAATGCATTTGGCGAAGAATTAATTGTCGACAATGCGCTAAAAGCCATTGACGTAGCCTGTAAAAACTGCGGAGCAAAGGTTTCTCAATTTACCGCTGCACCCATTTACATGGAAAACAAAAAATCGGGAGCACACGAGTGGATTATTGAGTTTGAAAAAGAACCCGACAGCATAGAGCATTTTACCAAAAGTTTAGATAATGCATTACAAACGGTGAACAGCGATTACGAAGCCAAACGCTACAAAGATAGCGTGCTGACTTTGCCCAAAGTGCACAAAGCCCCAAATGATCTGTTTTATCGATGGATGAAGAAACGCGGAAAACTGGGCGGGCAAAATAAAGTGCCACAGTTATCCAACCATCGAAAATATATCGACGATCTACTTGAAATGATGAACTCATGAAATGCCCAAAAAACACCCCGAAGAGCTCTGTGGTACAAATGCAAAGCAAGAGCCATTCGGCAGCTTTCGCTGATGCTGAAGTGTGCACTGGTTTTATTGGCAATTTCATCATACTTTTGTTGATTGGCTTTACGTTTGGGTTTCCTCTAAATACACACGCGCAGCAGTTGCCCAAAGGCAATTGGGAAATGTACGACGTAGATGTCTTGGGAAATCTTTACGTGTGCGATCACCATACGCTAATCAAGACCGATCTTGGCGGAAATCCATTGGCCAATTATGAAAATAGTTTTTTGGGAGAAATTAAGCAAATCGATTGTTTTACCGGATTAAAGCTGCTTGTTTTTCATAACGAATCAAACACATTGGTACTACTCGATAAAAATTTAGCACCGTTAGGAGAGGCTTTCGATCTCAATTCTGTAGGGCTTTATGCCGTTGGCGCTGCTTGTCTCAATAGCCGCGACCAGATTTGGGTGGCCGATATGCAGCAAAAGCAATTATTGTTGTTCGACAATAAAATGAATACCGTAGAGCAAGGTGCCGTTTTTGACCAATATACATCATCCAATATTATCCGGGAAATGGTGTTTCGGGGAGGAATATTGAAGTTAGTGACTGACAATAACGAAATCTTATTATTCGATCAGTTCGGGACATTTATTAGCAAACATACGTTTAAACAGCTGAAGCAACCATTTTTTGCCCATCACGACATTATTTTTTCCGATGGTGATAATTTTCTTCGTTTCCTGCATTCATCAAGGGAAACCGATACAATTATGCCCTATTCCCGATCACACAATACAATGATCGAAAGCAAAAATAAACTATATTTGATAAGCGGAAACACAATTAAAAAACTAAACCAATAATTATGCATGTAGCTGTAGCAGGAAACATCGGATCGGGGAAAACTACGTTAACCAAAATGCTCGCCAAGCCTTTCGGGTGGGAAACACACTTCGAAAATGTGGACGACAACCCATACTTGAATGATTTCTACAACGACATGCAACGCTGGTCATTTAATTTGCAAATATTCTTTTTAAACAGCAGGTTTAGCCAGATATTAGACATTCAAAAATCGGGGTTAAGTGTTATTCAAGACAGAACCATTTATGAAGATGCCTACATTTTTGCGCCCAACCTGCACGATATGGGGTTAATGTCGAAACGCGATTTCGATAATTACTTTCGATTATTTACACTAATGAACTCCCTAATTTCGTCGCCCGATTTGTTGATTTACCTCCGTGCATCGGTAGGAACATTGGTAAACCAAATTGAAAAACGCGGGCGCGAGTACGAAAAGTCTATTCGTATTGACTACCTCAAACGGCTAAACGAACGGTACGAAGCATGGATAAACGACTACAAACACGGAAACCTTTTAATTGTTGATGTAGATAAATTCGATTTTGCCAACAACCCGGAACATATGAGTCACGTGGTCGATCAGGTGAATGCCGATTTACACGGATTGTTTTAAAACAACCCTTCGATAAACGTTTTCACCTTTTCCATTTGCCACTGGGGCGTGGAAGTTGCTCCGCACACACCTACGTTCATGCCATCGGCAAACCATTCTTTGCTAATTTCTTCGGGATGCGAAACCCAATATGTAGCCCGATTCGCGTTTTTGGCTATGGTGTAGAGCATTTTACCGTTTGAACTGTTCTTTCCGCTTACAAATACACATACATCTTTCGACAATGCAAATTCCCGAATGGCGGGAACCCGATTTGAAACCTTCCGGCAAATGGTGTCGAATACTTCAACCGTGCTGTCGGCATTATTTTTTATGGCCTCCCCAATTCGGGCAAACCCATCTAAGGGCATTGTAGTTTGCGAGAACAAACAAACGGGCTTTGCTTTGTCAATACTTGAAACATCTGCTTCCGACGAAACCACAATCGCCGTATTATTTGTTTGTCCAACAAGTCCAATAACTTCGGCATGGTTGGGTTTGCCGTAAATTACAATTTGTTTTTCGGGCTGCTTTTCGAAACACTTTTTAATGCGTTCCTGCAGCTTTAGCACAATAGGGCAAGTTGCATCAACAATTGTTTTATTCAAATTTCGGAGATTCTCATAAGTTTTAGGAGGCTCGCCGTGTGCCCGAATTAGCGCATATTTATTCGAATCGGTATCAATGGCATCGTTTTTAATGGTGCGCATTCCCATTTTTTCCAGTCGCTTAACCTCTTCGGCATTATGCACCATTTGCCCCAGCGAGCTAATATCGTGCTTTTTCCGAAGGTGCTCCTCCGCCATGTCGATGGCGCGCACCACCCCAAAACAAAAACCGCTTTGGCTGTCAATTTCTACATTGATCATAGCTTAGCTTCAAGTTTTTCATTAATAATGCGCAATGCCAATTCCAATTGTTCTTCCCGGGTAAGATTTCCGTTGTCAATTTCCACAGCATCATCAGCTTTGCGCAGTGGAGCTACCTCTCTCGTTTGGTCTAATTCATCGCGTTTCTGTATATTGTCCAGAACCTGCTCAAATGTAGCCTCCGTATTTTTTTCCTGTAATTCGCGAAAGCGCCGTTCAGCGCGCACATGAGCATCGGCAACAATAAAAAGCTTTACTTGGGCATGAGGAAAAACATGCGTGCCAATGTCGCGACCATCCATCACCACAGAGGAGGTATCGCTGTAATTTCGCTGCAACTGCATTAGAATGGTGCGCACAAATCCATGGCTGGCCACTTCGCTAACATTTTCGGCTACTTCGTGCTGCCTAATTTCGGCTTCCACATCATCGCCATTCAATAGCACATGATTGGTCGATTTATGGAATTGGATATCGGCTTTTTGCAAAATGGGGCGAAAGCACTCCGGTTGTAATTTTCCGTTTACTATGCATTTGTGTTGCAATGCCAGCAGCGCCGCGGCACGATACATTGCACCCGAATCGATGTATGTGATATGTAAAACTTCTCCTATTTGTCTTGCCAATGTGCTTTTGCCGCACGATGAAAAGCCGTCTACGGCAATTTGATAATATTCGGACATAATGATTCTTGTTTCAATTAGAATTAATTTCAAAAAAACTGTTCCTATAATGCATTATTTTACAAAACAGCATTTCAATTAATAACTTCAACGAACAACAAAAATAGCACCCAAAGTTGGCAAATTAAAATATTATTTCCGTCCCCAATTGAACACATAAAATCTGCACGGGATTTTTAAGAGGAAATTCCTTTCGGGGTTAAGGCCTTCTCCCTGAATTTAAAATGATGACGCCCATTGATTAGAACATTTAGTAATTCCTAACGAATTAGCTTTGATAGCATGTAGTAATGAGGTTAAGGAAACGCTTACGTGTGTTTTTTGTGTTTTTAAGGACAAAAATCACTTTTGATGACTATTTTTGTAAAAATACTAGAATTATGTCAGATTTTCCATACGCCATCGACCGTTATAAGCGCGATGATACTGTGGCGGCCAGCGTTGGCGATATTTCCATTGGGGGCAATGCACCCATTCGCATACAGTCTATGTGCAATACCCCTACCACAAATATTGAAGAATCGGTCAGGCAGGCCATTGAAATAATTGAAGCCGGTGGCGAATTGGTACGTTACACGGTAAGGCACGAATCCGATGCCGAGGCCATTAAGTCTATTCAAGCAGCATTGCGAAAGCAGGGTTATGCAACACCGCTTGTAGCCGACGTGCATTTCAATGCTAAATTGGCCAAAACCGTTGCGCAATATGTGGAGAAAGTACGGATAAATCCCGGAAATTTTATCGACCCCCGAGCACGTTTTAAAATTGTTGAGTATGACAATCTTGAGTGGCAAGCCGAATTGGAAATTGTAAAACAAGAGCTCAATGAACTAATCGATATTTGTGAAAAACATAACACCGCTCTTCGAATTGGCACCAACCATGGATCTTTGTCAGATCGTATCATGTCCCGCTATGGCAATACGGTAGAGGGCATGGTCAATTCAACCATGGAGTTTTTGCGTATTTGCCACAATCGGGGCTTTAAAAACGTAGTAGTTTCTATGAAATTGTCTAATGTACGCATCATGACGCAGGCTTACCGTAGCATAAAAATTGTCATGAACCGGGAGCAGATGCGCTATCCGTTACATTTGGGTGTAACCGAGGCGGGCGATGGTTTATCTGGCCGTGTGAAGTCGGCAGCAGGTATTGGCGCATTGTTGAATGACGGCCTTGGCGATACCATTCGTGTATCGCTTACCGAAAGCCCTGCCAGAGAACTTCCGGTAGCGAATCAATTGGTCGAGCATTATCGGCTGCGGCCGGATATTCCTGTTCAGTTGCCCGACAATTTACAGTATAACCCGGTGGTCTACAGCAAGCGTAAAGCCAACAATTTATTGTCTGTTAACACAGAAATCCCTGCCGTGGTAGTTGATTTTCGAGGCGGCACTTCTGTAGATGAACCCTTATTAAACAGTCTGGGCTACAAAATGGTTAACGGTAAGTGGGTGGCAGGAAAACGTGCCTGCGAATATTTGTTTGTAAAAGAAGTTTCAGTCGATTGCCCTTTGCCCGAAGGTCTTACCCTACTATTTGAAGCCGATAACGCAGAAAAACCAAACGAAAAAGCCATTCCGGTTCTCACACGGGCACAATTTGTGCATTTGCACAAACTACTTCGGAGAAAAGAAAAGTGGGTTTACTTGCGCACACCTGAATTGACCCGCGAGATAATTGAAATATTGCAGAACGACGATCACACGGTGATTATTCTTGAAACAACCCATGCAAATGGGGCTGCCGATCAGCGGGCATTTTTTCTGCACATGAAGGCACACAACCTTAAACATCCTGTTATTGTAAAACGAAATTACATTGAAGATGACGCTGCGCACATGGCCGTGAAAGCTGCCGCTGATGTAGCTCCGATATTTATCGATGGTTTTGGTGATGGAATCTGGCTCACTAACCCTTTTTTAACCGATGTGTCGATAGCTCATCAACTTAGTTTTGAAATTTTGCAAGCAGCAAGAGCAAGAAGTACGGCCACAGAATTTATTGCATGCCCTTCATGCGGTCGCACACTTTTCGACATTGAGAAAGCACTGGCCGAAGTAAAAAAACAAACCGGGCATTTGCACCACCTTAAAATTGCTGTGATGGGATGTATAGTCAATGGCCCGGGAGAAATGGCTGATGCCGATTATGGGTACGTGGGCGCAGCGCCGGGAAAAGTAACACTTTACAAAAAGAAAACAGCGGTAATGAAAAACATTCCAATGAACGAGGCTGTTGATAAGCTTATTGAATTAATAAAAATAAATAACGACTGGATAGCAGCGGAGTAATAATTCGCTTAACGTAGAGGAAAAAATATGGGATTAGCAAATTGGTTTAGCAAGTACAAAAAGAAAAAGAAATCGGCTATAATATCCGATGTTATTTTAGTGGCTTTGGTTGTGGTTATGATTGTGCCAACGTGGCGGCGCGAGGTAGGGGCGTTGGTTGTAAGAGTTGTAATGACTGCTCCATCTATCGACGAATTTGAGCCGGTACAACTTACGCACACAGATTTGGCATTGACCTACACCAGTAGCTCCGGACAGACGTTTCATTTGGATAATATGCTCGATAAACCGGTTTTACTTACGTACTGGGCAACGTGGTGTCACCATTGTGTTGCTGAGCTTCCGGCATTGCAAGAGTTGTATAACAAAACCATCGATGATATTCATCTGATTGTGTTAGTAAATGAAGATTTGGATGAAACCCGGGCATATATTAACGGAAAAGGCTACAACCTTCCTATTTACAGGCAAACCAGCAGGGCGCCTGAAAAACTTTACAGCAATAAAATTCCTGCATCATTTCTGATTGACCGATCGGGGAAATTGCTTTTAAAAGAAACCGGAGCCACCAAATGGGGCTCCGAGGAATTTATTTCGTATGTAAAAGGGCTTTAATAGCCCTTTTTTTTCGGTATTTTTCCAAAAAACTAATTACTCTACTGTTACAGATTTTGCCAAGTTCCGCGGCTGATCAACGTCACATTCGCGCATTACGGCAATGTGGTACGAGAGCAGTTGTAACGGAATTACTGTAGTCAGCACAGAAAACATTTCACAACTATCGGGCACTTCCATTACATGGTCTGCCATATTGCGAATAACCTCGTCACCTTCGGTAACCACGGCTATAACTTTACCGCTTCTGGCCTTCACTTCTTGTATGTTGCTCACAATTTTGTCGTAACTCTTATCTTTTGTGGCAATAACAATTACCGGCATGTTTTCATCGATCAGTGCAATGGGGCCGTGTTTCATTTCGGCTGCGGGGTATCCCTCCGCATGAATGTATGAAATTTCCTTCAGTTTTAAGGCACCTTCCAATGCAACCGGGAACAGATATCCGCGGCCAAGATAAATCGCGTTATTGGCGTTTTTGTATATTTCTGCAATGGCTTTTATGTTTTTATTTTCCTGTAAAATCTTCTCAATTTTTGAAGGAATTACAGTCAAATCATTAATCAGCTCATTGTATCGTTCTGTCGAAAGGTGACCTCTTTTATTGCCTAGAATCATGGCCATCATGGCCAGCACGGTTACCTGCGCCGTAAAGGCTTTGGTCGATGCAACCCCAATTTCGGGGCCTGCGTGCGTGTAAACTCCTGCATGCGTTTCGCGCGGAATACTCGATCCTACCACGTTACAGATGCCTAAAACAGTTGCCCCGGCCTCTTTTGCCATGCGAATGGCTGCCAATGTGTCGGCGGTTTCACCACTTTGACTAATAGCAATAACAAAATCTTCTTTTCCAATTACCGGATTCCGGTATCGGAATTCTGAGCCATATTCTACCTCAACCGGAATGCGTGCTAAATCTTCGATCAGGTATTCTCCAACCAGACCGGCATGCCATGAGGTGCCGCAGCCAACAATTAGAATTCGCCGTGCTTGAACCAAATCGTCTATTACTTTGTAAAGTCCACCAAGCACAATTTCTTTATTGTCTTTTGCTACGCGACCCCTAAATGTATCCAGAATAGAACGAGGCTGCTCAAAAATCTCTTTTAGCATAAAATGGTCGAAGCCATTTTTATCAATTTCGCCAACATCGAGGTCGAGCTCCTGTACAATTGGCTCCTGTGTTTTATCGAAAATGGTTTTTAGTGTCAACTGATCTTTTTTGATGATGGCCATATCGTCATCACTCAAATAAATAACACTATTTGTGTGTTCCACAATTGGAGTAGCATCCGATGCAAGAAAATATTCGCCTTTTCCTACGCCAATAACCAACGGGCTGCCCTTACGTGCAGCAATTAGTAAATCGGGTTCCTCTGTACTGAAAACCACTAAACCGTAAGCTCCTATAACTTTTTTCAGTGCCAACTGAACGGCATGTTCAACACTTTTGGCTCCACGCTCGTACATGTACGAAATGAGGTTTGCCAACACTTCCGTGTCGGTTTCCGACGTAAATGTGTACCCATTTTCCTTTAAGGTTTTCTTGAGTGAACCGTAATTTTCAATAATTCCATTATGGATAAGCACAAACTTACCGTCCATTGAACGGTGGGGGTGTGCGTTTGTATCGTTGGGTTCACCATGGGTTGCCCATCGA
>JAWOEM010000158.1:0-8965 GCA_046482785.1 Salinivirgaceae bacterium | reverse complement strand
GTAGATTCCGCTTTTTTGCATACTGGCTTGAAAAAAACGACATCGATTACGCACCTTACATTTTTGAACAATCGGCAAAATGACACTAGAAATACGCTGCTACACAGCAGAATCAGCAATACTGGCGGCTAATACCGGAGCGCACCGTATTGAGTTATGCGACAATTATTCAGTAGGAGGCACAACACCATCCTTTGGCACCATAAAAAAAGTTATGGAGCAAATAACCATTCCTGTTAACGTAATTGTGCGTCCACGCTGAGGAGACTTTCTATATTCAAACGATGAATATGAAATAATAAAAGATGACGTAGAACAAATCAAAAAAACAGGAGCAAACGGAATTGTCATTGGGTTTTTACACAGCAGCGGGAAAATAGACATTGAACGAACCGCTGAAATTAAAGCGCTGGCAGCGCCGCTGGAAGTAACATTTCATCGGGCATTTGACATGTGCACGAAGCTTGAAGAAGCCCTTCATCAGTTAAAAGACATTGGCATAAATCGCATTTTAACATCGGGAGGCAGAAACTCAGCCCCGGAGGGAGCTCAGCAAATTGCCAAGTTGGTACAACAGGCCGGCAACGATATCATTATTATGCCCGGTAGTGGAGTAAACGAGAACACCATCGGCAAACTGATAGAAACCACCGGCGCAAAAGAGTTTCATAGCAGCGCAAAAACATTTATAAAAAGTAAAATGAATTTTGCAAATACAAAAATTCAAATGGGCGGAAAAGCTACGGTGAATGAGTACCAACACATCTCAGTAAATACCGAACAAATAAAAAGCATGCTGCAAGAGATGTGTTGACTAGGGAGTATGGAACAATTAGAAATTATTCAGAAACAATAACACCTATTAAAACGGTAATATTCCTACAATTTGCCTAAATTTTTCAACAGGTTTGTAAAGAACAGTATTGAAAGTTGCGGACCATGACCGGGATCGTAGGTAAGGCGCAAGGAGTAAATATTATCGTTTTTTCCTAATGTCCACATTCGATCGATGAAGCCATTTTCGTAATTCTCCGCATCGGAGTCGCTCCAAAATCCTTTTCGATTATCATCAATGCCGGCAATACGCGTAATTTTTTCAATAATTTTTTCAAGGTCTTCTTTGGCGTAGCCATCGTCGGCAAAAAAAGTTACGTTAATATGATTGGTGCCTGTAACGTTCGATTTTTCAATAAAAACCCGAAATACTACCCGATTAAAGACTTCTAACTCTTTCCAGGGCAATGTTTTTTCATAGTCAATTAATACCGTATCGAGTATTTCTTCACTGTTGATCTCGTTATAGTCTTCGTAAAAAAACGTAGTAAGGTCGTAGGTAAAGAGATCGAGCACATTCTTCGGTTCCTTAAAAAAGCTCATACAATCGTTGCTTTAGGTTTACGGTAAAGTTAGTACAAAAATACGCTTCACATAATTTTTTTTATTTTTTTCAACGATGACTGAACATCGGTAATATCATGGCTTTTTAATTTGAGTTTGCCATTTTTCTCCTCAATATTGCCAATTGTCTGATCCTGAGCCAACCGTTGTAAAATTTGCATAAACATATCGGACTGATAAAACGGGCTATTCCTATCGGAAATAAACCACGCATGCATGCGGCTATTTTTAATAACTATTTTCTCTACACCAATACGCTTGGCAATCATGCGTAAGCGCACCACATCGAAAAGGTCTTTCACTTGTCGCGGCAATTTTCCAAAACGGTCGACCAAGCGTTGCTCAAACTGCGGCAGTTGGTCTTCGCTTTCGATGGTATCGAGCTCCTTGTATAAACGAATACGTTCGCTAACATTAGCGATATAGGTATCGGGAAACCGCACATCCAAATCAGTATCTATATGGCAATCTCTAATCCAATCCTTAGCATCGGTCTGTTTACGTTCTTTTTCGTGACTAAAAAGGGTAGAGAACTCATCCTCTTTCAGCTCAAACATAGCCTCTTCCAGAATTTGCTGGTAGGTTTCCAGCCCTACATCGGCTATAAAGCCGCTCTGCTCTGCGCCCAACAAATTGCCTGCTCCGCGAATATCAAGATCCTGCATGGCAATATTAAACCCACTACCAAGCTCCGAAAACATTTCTATGGCTTGCAAACGGCGCTTGGCCTCACTGGTGAGTGTCGACTCAGGCGGTGTTAGCAAATAACAAAAGGCTTTCCGGTTCGACCGCCCTACTCTACCACGCAATTGATGCAAATCGCTAAGTCCGAAGTTTTGTGCATCATTAATAATTATGGTATTTACATTGGGAATATCTAACCCCGACTCAACAATGGTTGTTGAAACCAACACATCGAATTTCTGATCGATAAAATCGAGCATAATTTTTTCCAAACGCTTCCCGTCCATCTGACCATGCGCGTGAATGGTCGAAACGCCGGGGCACAACCGTTGAATTAAAGCCTCTACCTCGTGTATATTTTGCACTCGGTTCGAAATAAAAAAGGCTTGGCCTCCCCGCGAAACTTCATAATCGATGGCTTCTTTTATTACATCTTTGTTAAAAGGATGAAGCTCGGTGGTAATGGGATATCTATTTGGTGGCGGTGTATTAATTATGGACAAATCGCGTGCGCCCATTAAGGAAAACTGTAGCGTTCGTGGAATGGGTGTGGCCGTCATGGTAAGTGTGTCCACATCTGCCTTGAGCGCTCTGATTTTTTCTTTCGTGGATACACCAAACTTTTGTTCCTCGTCGTTAACCAATAAGCCCAGGTCTTTAAACTGAATATCTTTCCCTACAAGTCGGTGAGTTCCGATAATAATATCGATTTTACCGGCGGTCAAATCTTTCACTATTTCACGCTGATCTTTGGCAGAACGCATGCGCGACAAATACTCGATACGCACCGGAAAATCGCGCAAGCGGTCAGAAAAAGTTTTATAATGCTGAAATGCCAAAATGGTGGTCGGCACCAGAACCGCCACCTGTTTATTATCGCAAACCGCTTTAAAGGCAGCCCGAATGGCAATTTCGGTTTTCCCGAAACCCACATCGCCGCAAATGAGCCGATCCATGGGAATATCTTGCTCCATGTCGGCCTTCACATTCTGTGTGGCCTTAAGCTGGTCGGGTGTATCTTCGTAAATAAAAGAAGCTTCCAGTTGTTCGTTCAAAAAGGAATCGGCACTAAAGGCGTGTCCGCGCTTTTTGCGGCGTGCGGCGTACAGTTGAATAAGATCGCGGGCAATATCTTTTACCTTCGATTTGGTTTTGCTCTTGAGTTTCGACCATACGGGCGACCCCAACTTATGCAGCCGTGGCGGGGTATTGTCTTTCCCCTTATATTTGGAAATGCGGTGTAGCGAGTGAATATTGACAAAGAGCACGTCATCGTCCCGGTAAATAAGCTTCACCGCCTCTTGTGGTCGTCCGTTAATGTCGATCTTTTGCAGTCCGCCAAACTGACCAACTCCATGGTCGATGTGCACTACATAGTCTCCAATATGGAGGTCGGTTAATTCTTGTAACGAAAGTGCATCTTTCTTTTTGAAGCGCTGATTGATGTAAAAACGCTGGTAACGATCGAATATTTGATGATCGGTGTAACAGGCCACTTTCAGGTCGTGATCGATAAAGCCGCGGTGCAACCGTCCAATAAGTGGGGTAAACTCGCCGCCTTTATCGATTTCGCGAAAAATGTGTGTCAACCTTTCAATTTGGCTTTCCTGCGTCGACACAATAATATTTTGATAACCACTCTCTTGGTTGCGAATTAGGTTCTCACTTACCAACTTAAAGTTCTTTTGAAAGGCCGGTTGTAACGATGTATCGAATGTAATTTCCGGTATTTCAGGATTAATAGGTTTCCCTCCCTGAATAAAAAAACAGGTGCCGGGTTCCACACCAGCATCTTCTTTGCTAATAATTATTTGATCCAAATTGACCTGAAGCTCGTCGGTCAGCATTTTGCTGTTCTGCTGAGCAGTAGCAATGGTTTGCTCGAGCATATGATGCAATCGCGCTGCATTACGATAAATAAGCAGGTGACTTTCATTGAGCAGACGAAAAATACTTTTCCGATTGACTTGCTGCGAATTATTCAGGTCGGGCACAACACGAATCTCATTAAGCTGATCGACAGAAAGTTGGGTTTCAATATCGAACGTTCGAATGGTTTCCACCTCATCGCCAAAAAAGTCGATACGATAGGGCAAGTCTGAAGCAAACGAAAACACATCGATTATACTACCGCGCACAGCATACTGGCCGGGCTGGTAAACAAAATCGACCAATTCAAATCCATAATCGATAAATACATCTTGTAATGATTCGGGCGACAGCGTGCGACCTTGGGTAACGGTTGTCGTATTTATTCCGAGCTGTTCGGGATTAAAAACTTTTTCGGCAAGAGCCGCCGGATAAGTAACAAGAATGGTTTGTTGATGCTGCTCATCGAAAAAATGGTTAAGTGCTTCGGTGCGTAGCATACTATTTTCGGGGCTGGGTTGTCCGAATGCCACGGAACGTTTATATCCGGGAGGAAAAAAAAACACACGGTTTTTTCCGGTGTAGGTTTCCAGTTCGTTTTGCACTTGCAATGCTTCCTCCTTTTCATCGACTACAATGAGCGCCTTTTTATTGGTTGTAGCCACACACAAAAGGCTCATCAATGTAAATGATGAACCTTTTAAGTTTTTCCAACTAATCCATTGATTGTTGGCGAGTATTTTTTGTGTTGCTGCAAGTTTTGGGTGACTTGCAAATAGTTGTACAAAGTTGTCTTTATTCACGTATCATTCAATTATAAGAAATCCTCATCGTCTTCCTCTTCTATACCCACAAGCTTGATGGGCACTTTTTTAAGCATTTGATAAATTTCACCTTCAGACTGAATATCATCGTCGTCGGTATTATAAAACCACAAAACGGTAACTTTAATGCCTGATGCGTAAAACTCTTCAAGTTTGGTAAGTATAAGTGAAATCATTTTTGCTGATGCACTATTCAAATAATCCATTTGAAACTTAAATTCGATCTCCCCTTTTACATCACCCATATTTTTCTCTAACCATTTAATAACGGGATCGTAAGTTTTCACCACATTTTCGGGTAGCGAACGACCCGATATCTCATACAAATTCTCATTCGGATCAAACACCACTCTCGGTGTTTTAGAAGTTGATTCAATAATTAATGGTTCCATATGAATTATTTTCAATTTACGTTTTTATGATTTCACCTCTTTGAGCGAAATATTCGTCTAAAATAAGAATTTTGCCGCAATAATACAATATTCGCCATTCTGTATTTCAGGATTAGCGAACCTCTATTCTATTCCTGTCCGATTTTTTTGCGACTTTTTCAATAGGTTCAGTAAAAACACAGAATTCCTCCTCCCATTTCTGCAAATTCAAACACGATGTAAAAGAATAGAACTAATCACTTAACAAATTAATAACATCTGGGTAATCTTTATGTTGGCTACACCAATAAATTTGCGAGTTAAAATTGGAATTCAAATAAAGGCCTAAATATCGTCTTCACATGTTCGATAAGCTACGCAACAAACTGTTAATATGGTTCTTAACTTTCTCTACTGCAAGTATCTTAATGATCTTAAGCACTCATGTATACATTAATAAACAAAAACAATATACCACGTTTATTAACGCTATAAATGAATGTGAAAAAATCTTTTACAAAGATGTAAACGCAGTACAAACATTTTTGTATTACGAAACATTCGACACCACATTTTACATAACAAACAGAAGCCATTATATTGAAAAACACTCTACACACTATAGGCGTTTAACTGAAGAATTGCACGGAGCCATACCCATTGTTTCAAATCATTTATACAGCACTTTACTAATAAACGACATTAATAATATGCTCGTACAGTTCGACTCGCTAGTTCGAACTATTGAAAAGCACATGCTACTTCGCGGGTTCAAAGATTATGGGTTGATAGGTCAAATGCGTAGAAATGCCCACTTTTTAGAAAATGATAGGCAGTTTGTTGATCAAAACTTACTATTATCAATGCGAAGACGCGAGAAAGATTATCTTCTACGTTTCGACGAGCAATATATAATGCAATTCAAGCAAAAAGGCAGCGAGCTGTTTCAGCATATCAGCAAATTTCCGGGAACCACAATAGAAAAAACACCACTACTAAATGCTCTTAACCAATACATGCACTATTTCGATAAAATAGTATTTATCGATAAAACGATTGGGGCACGTTCTCATCAGGGGCTGACAGGAGAGCTACTGAGTAATACAAATAAAATTGGGGTGCTATTTAGTGCATTCGTAACAGAGGCGGAAACCATGCTTTCAAAAAATTTGCAAAAAGTACGTTTCCAATTCATTGCTTTCGGATTAGCGCTAATTATAATAAGCATAATAGGAAGTTTTGTACTATCGGTGAGAATTACCGCTCCAATACGTAATTTATCGTTGTACATAGCAGATTTTGTCAATTCCAAGTTCACTTTAGACAAAGAGTATGAAATTATTGACTCAAAAAATGAAATCGGTCGTCTATCGCGAAACTTCAACATTTTAAAAGATGAGGTACTCGATCACATTCATCGGTTTCGATCGAAAGTAAAAGAACGCACCGCCGAAATACTGGAACAAAAACTTGAAATTGAAAATCAGAAAGAAGAAATTATAGCACAACGCGATGCACTTGAGAGCACTAACCATTTAATTTCGGCACAGAAGCATTTAGTAGAAAACCAGAACAAGAACATTATTTCAAGCATTCGATATGCCATGAAAATACAGAAAGCCATGCTTAGCGATTTAATAACCATAAAAAACATATGGAAAGAAACATTCGTTTTCATTCAACCACGAGATATTGTGAGCGGCGACTTCTATTTCATTGAAAAAGTCAAAATCGGGTCATCGGAAAAAATAATTTTTTCAGCTGTAGATTGCACCGGCCATGGTGTTCCAGGCGCACTCATGAGTATTTTAGCCTTTTTTAATTTGAAAAACATAACCAAGGAAATGAAACATGCAAACCCCTGTTTCACCATTCCCCATTTAAACCGTCAGATATACGAATCATTGCATGGAAACCGACGAAAAAACAACCATATGAACGATGGCTTAGATATTGCCTATGCACTTTATGACCCGGAAACGAAAATTTTGGAATATGCGGGTATCAATCAGCCGGCATACATTGTACGCAACAAAGAATTAATTGAATTGGAGGCCACAAAAATGCAACTTGGAGACACGCCGGATTTTCCTAAGCAACTAAAAAAGGGCACAATGAAAATGCTATCGGGCGATATGGTTTATTTATTTTCAGATGGCTTTTATGATCAATTTGGAGGTGCAACCGGGAAAAAATTCAAAAAAAAATACTTCCGGTCTCTGCTAATTGAAATTTCTGAAGAATCGGTAGATAAGCAACGAACGACTTTAAAAGACACATTTGAAGATTGGCGAGCAGGCACGGACCAAGTAGACGATGTATTGGTAATGGGTTTCAGGATTGAGTAGACAGAGTAATGTCTTCAGGTCGTCTAATTTTGCCAAACTTTTCTGAGTATGCCATCCAGCTCACGTAGCTTTATGGGTTTAGAAACATAATAGTCGCAGCCTGACTCCAAACATTTCTCTATTTCTTCGGGCGAAGTGTAGGCAGTTTGAGCAATAACACGCAGATTGGGAAATAGGCCTTTTATTTTTCGTGTAGCCTCATATCCGTCGATTTTTGGCATTTTCACATCCATAAGCACAAGGTCGAAATTTTGCTCAGATACGCGGCGTATGGCCTCTTCCCCATTTCTTGCCCATACAATAGTGGCATTATATTTTTGCAGTAATTGGTTCAAAAACTTAAAATTATTGGGTTCATCTTCTGCTATCAAAATTGTTTTATCAGACAAATCGAGACGTTCCAGCACTTTTCTCTCTACCGCACTGGTCTTTGCTCCTTCGGCATCTGCAGCCTCGACCATATCGAACGGTATTGTAAACCTAAATGTAGATCCCTCACCAAGAACCGATTCAACAGAAATATCGCCACCCAACAACATCACAATATCTTTACAAATGGCCAACCCCAATCCGGCTCCCCGGTATAAGCGCGATTTTTCTTCATCTATTTTCCTGAAACGGTGAAAAATCTCTTCCTTATGGCCTTCATTAATACCAATTCCGGTATCTTTCACATAAAACTCCAACATGTCGTTTATAGGTATTACACCAAGTTCAATGGTACCCTTGTCAGTAAACTTCAGTGCGTTGCCCAGCAAATTCACAAACACTTGGCGCAACCGGAACGGATCGGTACGTACAATAAAGTCTCTATTGGCAAACGGATTATTGATAGTAATATCGATATGTTCCTTTTTTTTCTGTGCTTTAATTTCGTTAAAAGAAATGTAGAGTTCGTTAAAAATTTCGTTAATATCGCAATTGGCTTTTGAAATAGCGAGTTGTCCCGCTTCAATTTTCGAAATATCGAGAATATCATTCACCAGATTAAGCAATGTATTTCCACTTTCGTTGATTACTTTGAGGTACTCTTGGCGCTGTTCCTGCGGCAAGTCTTCTTCAATAAGTAAGGTTGTAAACCCAAGAATGGCATTCATTGGGGTACGAATTTCATGCGACATATTGGTCAAAAAACTTGTTTTGAGGTAATCGGCCTGTTCGGCACGTTCTTTAGCTTCTTGGAGGTTTTGCTCAACCAGATCACGCGCCTCGTCGCGTTTTTCAATTTGTTCAAGCATATTATTAAAAGCGTTGTACACCACCGAAATTTCGTCTTTGCCCTCGCGCTGAAGCCTGATAGAATAATCGGCTTCCAGCGATATTTTACGTGAAGCAGCACTCAGTTTTGCCAGCGGTCTGGTAATCACGAATTGAAGACGATAGGCGGCAAAAGTACCTAAGAAAAGTAAAAATAGCAGCCAGCCCCCATTCGTAATGGCAAAACGTAAAATATCTTTCGAAATGCTATCCC
>JAWOEM010000018.1:0-11381 GCA_046482785.1 Salinivirgaceae bacterium | reverse complement strand
AAGAGTCCCAGGGGTTCAGTTCGGTTACCACCCCCAGGTGTATAAACCAGTAATGCTGCAGCATCTCATGGAATGGACGGCGGACAATCTGAAGAAGCATGGCGGATTCATTCCGGGGATCCGCCCCGGCGAGCGAACGGCCGATTACATCGACTACGTGCTGACCCGTATCACGGTGATCGGTGCCGCCTATCTCACCGTGGTTTGCCTGATACCCGAATTTCTCATTTCCTATGCAGCCTTGCCCTTCTATCTTGGAGGAACGTCGCTGCTGATCGTCGTGACCGTCACGATGGATACGGTGGCGCAGGTTCACGGGCACCTGATGGCCCATCAGTATGAAGGCCTTGTAAAGAAGGCCAAGCTCAAGGGCGCACGCCGCAATCGCTGACCGTGCCGCCTTCAGGGAAGAGATAGTCGAGGGGGTTTTTATGCGAATGATTCTGTTGGGTCCGCCGGGGGCCGGGAAGGGAACGCAATCGGTCCGTATTGCCGAGCGCTACAAGATCCCGCAGCTCTCGACCGGGGACATGCTGCGTGCCGCCGTGGCCGCACAGACCCCCGTCGGGTTGCAGGCGAAGGCGGCCATGGATGCCGGGGCGCTCGTTTCCGACGAGATCGTGGTCGGCATCGTGGCTGACCGGATCGAGGAGCCGGACGCGGCCAACGGCTTCATCCTCGACGGTTTCCCGCGCACCGTCGCCCAGGCCCAAGCGCTGGATACGATGCTCCAGAGCAAGGGCCAGCCGCTGGACATCGTGCTGGAATTCGTCGTTGATGAGGGCATCCTGCTCGATCGTATCGCCACGCGCGCCCGGGAGACGCAAGAGCGCGGCGAGCCCGTGCGCAAGGATGACAATCCGGAAGTCTTCAAGACGCGTCTCGAAGCCTACAAGGAACAGACGGCGCCGCTCTCCGACCATTACAAGGAGACCGGCCTGCTGCGCGAGGTGGATGGCATGAAGCCGATCGACGCAGTCACCGCAGAGGTTTTCGCGATTCTGGAGAAAGTTTCCTGATATGGCTTGACCTTGGTCGCATTCAGCGTTATGCGGCCATCTCCCAGCATCAGGACGCAGATATCCGTCAGGCTGCCAGATAGCCGACGGGCTTTCGCGTGTTGCGCCGTACCGGTGACGGTCCGGTGTCATCGTGAAGCGACACGAACAGCGCGCAGGGGCCGGCCTCCACCGGACGCGCGCCTTCCCGGCTGTTGGTAACTGATTTTAGATATTGGATGATGATTCTGCATATTTTGTACCAGACTGAAACTGTATGGCTTTCTGTTTCTCATTAAGGGTTTAGGTTGATTAAGGCATAAGTCAATCTGGTGTTTAGCTAAATTATTCAGTACGTCTTCTTCATGATTCTTCATTTCTTCATGGTTAAATATTTTCCGTGCTGTATTTTCCCTTCCTGTGTTTCTGAGACTGATCTCAAATAAATCACAATTTCAAAAATCCACCACAGCCATCTAACAATATAACAGTATAGACATATACCAATTTAACCTAAATCTCAATTCTGTTTGCAACCCGTAAATTTCAACAACTATGCTTCCAAATTTTGCGTCAAATATTCGATAAGAGAAAGTCATAAGCTAAAAATTTATTATTTTTGTGGCTGGCAGAGCAAACAAGTATAACCAAAATGAGTTATAAATAAGGGTAGTAACTATTCCGTTGTTTGTTTACATACAGGTTTTAAAAAGTATATTATTAATTAAACGACATGCATTTTCCTATTCTTTTCGATTTATTTATAATTTTTTCGCTGGCACTAGTTGTAAATCTTCTTTTTCAACGATTACGAATGCCCTCTATTTTGGGTTTTATTGCGGCTGGAGTACTGGCCGGACCACACTTTTTTGCATTAGACATTGCCGTAAACGATTTGGAGTTACTGTCTGAAATTGGCATAATGTTGCTGTTGTTTACCATTGGAATTGAACTATCTATTAAAGACCTCATGCAAATTCGGAAAATTGTTTTTATCGGGGGAGGATTTCAGGTTTTTGTTACGGCACTTGTTGTATTTGCCATCACCTTTTGGTTAGGGTATCAGTGGCAACTGTCTTTATTTTTCGGGTTTCTTGTCGCATTAAGCAGTACTGCCATTGTGTTAAAGGTTATGCAAGAACAAAGTATGATGAATCAGCCCTATGGAAAGGGGAGCCTGGGCATACTCATTTTTCAGGATCTGATTGTAGTACCTATGATTGTTCTAATTCCTTTTCTTACAGGAGGAATGGAAGACCCGGGCATCGAACTATTTTGGATGTTAGTTAAGGTTTTGGGGCTTGTCGTGTTTACTATTCTTGGCTCAAGGTATATTGTACCCAAAGTGCTGCACGCTGTAGCACGTACTCAAAAGCAAGATTTTTTTATTCTCATTGTATTTATCATAGGTTTCGGCATCGCTATTTTGTCTGCAAGTTTGGGGTTGTCACTTGCCTTGGGCGCTTTCTTGGCAGGTCTTATTATTTCAGAAACCGACTACAATCATGAAGCTTTTGGAAACATTGTTCCATTCCGTGATATTTTTACAAGCTTTTTCTTTATTACCATTGGCATGTTTCTGAATATTAGTTTTTTATTCGATAATATTGTGTTGGTTTTAATTCTCACATCAGTAGTCTTTGTGCTAAAAACAGTTGTTACATCGGTTGCTGTATGGACTGCCGGGCAACGTGTAGGTGTGGCCGTTACCATGGGAGTGGCACTTAGTCAGGTGGGTGAGTTTAGTATATTGCTTGCCCAAACCGGAATGCAGTATAATTTAATGACCGATCATTACCATCAGGTTTTTCTTAATGTGGCCGTTTTAAGTATGGTGCTCGCTCCGTTTATAATCAAATATGCTCCGAGAATGATGGAAAAACTGATTCCGGAGTGGATTTACAATTTGAGAATTAAACACCAACCCGAGAAAGAAATACCTGTGCATTATGATCAGTACAAAAACCACTTGGTGATAGTTGGAATGGGGGTAAATGGCCACAATATGGCACATGCTGCCGAATATGCAGGACTAAAGCATGTAATTATCGATAACGATGCCGATTTGGTACAGCGGGAAAAGAAGAACGGAGAACCCATTATTTTTGGCAATGCCGAAAATATGGCTGTTCTGAAAGAAGCTGGTGTGCAGCATGCCGGAACGGTTGTGATTGCTATTCGAAACCCATCATCGACCTATACAGCATTGCGTAACACGCGACATTTGAATAAAAATGCTTTTGTAATTGTTCGCACACGATATGTCGAAGATTTGGAGCACTTATATAAAGCGGGAGCAAACGACGTAATTCCCGAATCGTTTGAGACTGCAGTGGAAATATTTTCACGTGTTTTGAGTCACAACCTTGTACCCGATGATGAGGTGCGGAAAATGGCTGCCAAAGTTCGGGAAAATGGTTATGGAATTTTCCGTGAGCATATTTACGAAAAGGAACAGCCCTTTGTGCCCAATTTCACCATTAGTGCGGTGCGTGTTTCGAAAAATGCAGAGGTGCTTGGTAAAAGTTTGCGTGAGCTGCGTGCAAGTGGCGTATTCGACCAACCTGTATTGGCCGTGCAACGTGGCGAGGAGGTTTTAATTAACCCTTCCGACGAAATTGTGCTAGAACAGAACGATATACTGGTAGTTATGGCCAAACCCGAAGATTTGGCCTGCAAAACCTGTGTTTTTGAACCCGAAGATGCCACGGCCCTAACGGCCGATAGCATTGGAGGCTGAATCCAATTGGATTATTTTTGGCAGACTTTAAATTTGTCGTTGAGCTGTGTATGTTTCTGTCAATTCCGTTAATTCGTTTATAAGCTGATGAACTTTTGTACAAGGATTATGATTTGAATAACTCCGGTCAAAATATTGGTTTTCCAGTTTTTCCGCGTTTTTAATTGCCCTTTCTTGGCTTCCGTATTTATTTAAAAGAGAAAACATTTCTATTGAATTCTTTTCATACTTGAAGTTATTTCTCGGGCTTGCTTGTTTAATTTCATGCTCTATTAGTTTTTGGTATTGTTGTCTCGGGATACCCGTATTGTAATAATTAAAATGCAATAGATACCAAAGTTCAAAAGCCTCATTTGTCCAAGCACAATTAATTTTGGTTTAGCGTTTTCGCCCTTATTTATGGCGTTATTAAAGTTTTTAGCAGGAAAGCTATCCTTATCAAATACAGCCCATACTTTATCTATTTTTCGAAGATATTTTTCTTCATATTTTATGCGTAATTTTTTTGCCTCTTCAATAATAGACAAGGTGTTTTTGCCTGTCCCATCAATGTCAATATTCATTAATTCTAAAACACCTTTTGGTAATGATGTTTTTAGTGCCTCAAAATAATTTGGTTCGGTTTTTTCTCCTTCACAAACGATTAAATAAAACTTCCGTTTTGATTTAAATTCCGTTTTTCGTTTTTTTTCTGTTCTTGCTCGTCTTTTGAGAACAGCATTGTCAATTTTTATAATATTAGCCATTTTCTAAGAGTTCTTCAAAGTTACCAATAAAGGGGATTGCTCCATATCTTCCGTTGATATAATCTTTTTCAAAGGATCTGTCTTTTCTGATCTTTTTGCTCGAACCTTCTTCTTTATACTCAATTAGTGAATACAAATCGCTTGCTCCATACTTATCTTTTTCGAGAAAGTAAATCTGATCTCTTCTGAATTTTCCGTAGGATAGAAGATTTGTATCGTGCGTTGCAAAAATTAATTGCGCATTGTTGGTGTTGTAGTCTGGAGAGTTAAATAAGTTTGTAATTGCAGCAGTCATTAATGGATGGAGCTTTGCATCTAACTCATCAACAACCAGAATTCCTCCGTCGAGTAATGTATCGAAAATTGGCCCTGAGAGATCTATAATTTTGTTTGTTCCAGAGGATTCCTGTTCACGCAAATTAAAATCTCTTAACCCAACTTGCATTCCATTTTCATCGAACTTTTTGTGAACAGTATTTATTCGAGCAATGGTTTTACCCTGCAAATCACTAATAATATCATCAACAAGCTCTGATGGTAAATCGCTTGGTAAAAAGCTTTCTTGAAATTTTTCCTTTCTGAATTTTAATTGTTCAAAACCCAAATCTAAATCCTTAAAGAAATCCAGAAGTCTTTCCTTTGAGTTTTTGTTGTCAAGTAATGAGAAAGTAACTCCCCTATAATTTTCATGACTTAATCCGGAAATTGTCCCCCAATTATTAAACCAATTAATAATGCGTGCTGCAATCTCTCCATTAAACTGATCTACAACGGAGAGAAACAATGCGTTTTCTCTTGTTTTGGATTCTAAACCACGACCTTCTTCGAAATCATCAGTTACACCAATTCCATTTTCTTCTCTTATAAAGAGCGGAGTTTCACTATTTCCAGCTAATTGAAATAACCATTCGCCATGAACTGAGTTGCTATTTATTTCAAAGCCATACCTGAAACGCACATTATTAATTAAGAATACTAATTCAAAAAAGCTGGGGCTATTTTCCGTACTGGTGTTTAGCAAAAAGGGAATAATTTCAAGTTTTGATGCCGATGATTTCTCAACCGATGTCATTACAATCCTTTTCATTGTTGACATGGCCTTAATGAAATTAGATTTCCCACTAGAATTTGCTCCGTATAAAACAGCGCTTTTTAAGAGTGTATATCCTTCTGTCTTAAAGGTAGATTCTTTATGCTCAGTAATATTTGTAGCTTCTAAGGAAAGTGTTTTATTTTCCTTAAACGATAAAAAATTCCCAACTGTGAATTCAATAATCATTTCTATATTTTTTTATGAGAGAATCTCTCATTTTTTTACAAATATAGGTGTTTGTTGACAATATCCCTCCATTTAGACACAGTTAAGTTGTTTCGTGGTACAAATCCGGAAGGTCTTTACTCCGTTATTCAATCACATCATCTATTTGATACTGATTTCTGTCGGTTGCACTGCGCGATACCAGTTCGCCCAGAAACCCGGTCAGGAATAGTTGCGTTCCCATTATCATTGCTGCCAATGCTATGTAGAAGTACGGAGTATCGGCAACCAAACGTGCGGGCACTCCATTGAAAATGCAATAGAGTTTATGGGCTCCAAGCCAAATTACGGCTATAAAACCGATGGTGAACATGAGTGTTCCCATTGAACCAAACAGGTGCATGGGTTTTTTCCCAAATCGGGTAATGAATATTATCGACATTAAATCCAGAAAACCGTTGATGAAGCGTTCTAACCCGAATTTTGTAACGCCGTATTTTCGCGCTCTGTGCTGAACAACTTTTTCGCCTATTTCGGTAAATCCTGCTTGTTTCGCCAATACGGGGATGTATCGGTGCATTTCGCCATATACTTCGATGCTCTTTATCACCTCGTTTTTGTAGGCTTTGAGGCCGCAATTAAAATCGTGTAACTTTATCTTTGTGGCTTTGCGGGCAGTCCAGTTGAAAAATTTACTGGGAATGGTTTTTGAAATGGGGTCGTACCGCTTCTTTTTCCATCCGGAAACCATATCATAGCCCTCTTTTACAATCATGTTGTAAAGACCCGGAATTTCGTCGGGGCTATCCTGCAGGTCGGCGTCCATGGTAATAACCACGCTTCCTTCGGCTGCCTGAAATCCATTGTGGAGTGCTGCCGATTTTCCGTAGTTGCGTTTGAACTTTATTGCGCGTATGGAGCCGTATGTTTCAGACAAATTTCGAATTTCTTTCCATGAGTTATCTTTACTTCCATCGTCAATCAGAATAATTTCGTAGCTGAGGTTATTTTCGTACATTACTTTGTTTACCCAATCTACCAATTCCGGCAGGCTTTCTTCTTCGTTAAATAATGGAACGATTACCGATATATTAAGTTTAGACATATTCTTCGTGGTTATTATTATTGTTTTTCGATTCAAATAGTTTTCTTAATTCTGCCGAACTTGGTGGACGAACGCATGATCCCATCTTGATGTTAGTCTTCTTTTATTCCCGACATTGTTTGATCGAATGCATTGGGATTTGTGCCACTGCGTTTTAAAAATGCGGCGGAAATGAGCGAAATAATCAAACCAAGGAAAAGGTTCCCCAGAAGGCCGGAAAAGGCCATCATTCCAGGAGATATTATGCCTTGCATGAGGTTGGTGAATTGTTCTACCTGCCCTTCTTGCATTCCCGATGCCAGCATCACATTTTGCTGGAGCAATAAATATTGATTAATTGCTTCCGGCGATATAAAGGAATAATAAATATACAGGAAAAAATTTGCCAAAATGGCTGCAAACATCGATGTAAAAAAACCTACTTTAAATGCTTCGCCATATGGAAAATACGTTTTTGTGCCTCTGTATTTACGTATTGCGATAATGACACCTGCTATGAGAATAATTAGCGTAATATTCCCCGAAAAATCGTTTTCTGAGTGCAGTGTACCTTGAAGTGCGTGAATAAGTAAATAGGTTAGGATAAATCCGCCACCTACGTAGGCACCAAATTTTGCAGAAAAATTCATTATTGTCTCTTTATTCATAATCAGTATGTTATATTGTTTTTCGTTTGAATTTACCACAAAGATAAAAGATTTTAATCGAAAAATAGCCCTCAGGGTTTGCAAACTCAAACTTAATTTCTACTTTTGCAAACCGGGGCAAGTCTCACACGACCAGCTCCCGCTGAACTCCCCCAGGGCCGGAAGGCAGCAAGGGTAAGTGGTTGAGCGGTGCGATGTGAGTAGCTTGCCCTTTTCTTATGCCTTTTTTTTAGATTTTAAATTATATACGCCTCTCTATAAGTATGTTATATGCTTATTCGTTTTGCTCAAACCCCAGCTTTTTTGAGCACTTTCTATAGCTTCAGCTTACTTTCAATACACGAATAGATGAAATGAGTTTGGTATAAAAAGGTTTTATATGATTTTCAGCATTTAGTAATTTGAAGACCTTTTTTAGACCGGCCACATGAAATAGAAAAAATATTCCAGAAATAATAGAAAAAAATCCCGAAAGACAACTGCCTTCCGGGATTTTTTTAATTGTACCGTTATGTGATCATTCCATAAAGTGGAGTGTTTAGTTCAAAATGTTCGAGATCAAGGCGTGTGAGAATTTAAACCCGCAGCATACATAGGGTATGTGAGGATTTTAAATTTGAGCAACAACGCAGATATCGGACATTATGGATAAACACTAAATAGAGCCTGTCCATAAAGTCGGGGGTGTTCAGTGAATAAACTCGATTTTCAAGGCTTGTGAAACTCAAAATCGTTGAGTTTACTGGTGTAAGTGATACGAGTTTGAGTGAGTATAACGCAGAAAATCGAGTTTATTGACGAGCACTAAATATAATCTTTCCGAATTGAAAGCCCTTTCTCCTGAAGCTCCTTGCTTACTCGTTGTAGCAACTCCACTTTATCTTTTAACGGTAAAAATGCTGATTTAAATCCGTTTACAATTATATATTTGATCTCTTCTGCCGTAAATCCATATTTTTCTACAGCTATTTGGTATTCGCGGGTCAATGTGGTATTGCTAATCAGTCGATTGTCGGTGTTTAGAGTAACCCGAATCCCCATATCGAAATAAAACTTTACCGGGTGTTTTTCGAACGATGGAACCGACTTGGTTTGAATGTTCGATGTAATGCACATTTCCAATGGAATTCTGTGATCATTCACATAGTTGAGCAGTTCGCCATCTTCAAATAAGCGTGTTCCGTGTCCTAAACGATTGGCTTTGTTATAGTGTATGGCTTGGTGGATAGAACGTGGCCCATAGGCTTCGCCCGCATGCACTGTAGTGTTAATGTTGTTGTTGATAATTAAAAAGAAAGCCTCTTTGTGGTCTTTGGCCGGAAAATCGATTTCTGCACCAGCCAAATCGAACCCTACTACACCTCTGTTTTTAAATGCAGTTGTAAGTTCTGCCAGTTGTAATGTGGTGTCGGGTGCAAAGTGGCGCAAACCGCAAATAATAATTCCGGTAATAATATCGAAGTCTTTTTCGGCGCGTTTTTTTCCTCTAAGAACGGCATTTACAACTTCGGTAAGTTTCATTCCTTTGTCTACGTGGAGTAGGGGAGAGAAGCGTATTTCCAGGTAGCGCACATTTTCTTCGGCTGCATCTTCGGCCAGCTCGTAAGTAGCTCTTTCCAGCGCATCGGGCCATTGAAGCACCGATGTGGTAACGTCAAACGGTTTCAGGTATTCGGTCAGGCTTGTGCAAGTTTCGCCAACTTGCAAGTAATCGGCTAGTTTTTCTTCGGTATCGACCGGGAGTTTAACTTTATGTTTCTCTGCCAGTTCCCAAATTGTTTTCGGACGCATAGAACCATCCAAATGGCAGTGTAGTTCTGCTTTGGGAAGGCTTTTCAAAAATTCGTACGTTAGTTTAGTCATATCTTTCTTCTTTTTAATCAGTTATATTTTTGTGTTAAATTTCTTTTAGTAAGGCAAATACAGCAGGAATTTTATGAAAATCGAAGGTTGTTTTTTTCCATTCCGCAATGGTTTTTGTTGCAATACGCTCATTGGGGGCTGTAATGTTTACGGCTACCAATAGCTTGGTTGCCGGGTGGCAGCTGCTTAATAGTTGCTTCATTAATTGGTTGTTGCGGTACGGGGTTTCCATGAAAATTTGCGTTTGCCCATTTCGTGCCGATCGGGATTCCATCTCTTTTATTTCCGTTATAAGTTGGGGTGTTTTTACCGGCAAGTAACCGTTGAAGGCGAATGATTGGCCATTTAACCCCGACGCGATAAGCGCCAATACAAACGATGATGGCCCACTGAGCGGAATAACCCGAATTCCATTGGCATGAGCCATATCGATTAGCTTACTGCCCGGATCGCCAATGCCCGGCAATCCGGCTTCGGAAATAATGCCTGCGTCGCTTCCGTTTTGTACCATCTGAAGCATCGCTTGCAGCTCGGGCGTTCCGGTTTTTTTGTTAAGCACAAAAAATTGACTGCCGTCGATATCGAAACTTTTATCGAGTTTGCGCAAATAGCGCCGTGTGGTTTTTATATTTTCCGCAAAAAATAGGCTTAGGGAGGTTATACGTTTTTGCACATTTGCCGGTATTACATCATCTACATCAGATTCTGCCAACAACATGGGTAAAAGGTATAGTTTTCCGGCCATAGTGCATTTTTTTTAAGTAAAATTGAGCAAAGATAATTGTTTTGAACCATAATCCGTAAGATATCGCAATTTTTTGATCTTGTGCTTTTGCTTGACACTAGTGGCTGCGGAATATTTCCGTAGGCAATTGTTGCTTGCGCTAATATTTGTACTTTTGCACCTATTAGTGAATTGGCAAGGTTGTTTTTATCCAATAGAAAGCATACGAATGGAACTGCATCCACGAAAGTGCACCAACCCGGATCATTGATATTTTTGAATTTTTCGTTTGAAAACGTAAAGTGAAATTTGATGTTAAAACTTATTCAACGTATTGTACGTAACCGTAATACCATTTTGGTTTTGGCCGTTGTGGCAGGCATGGTTGGCGGCGCGTGGGCAGAGCCTTTGGAGGAATATACCATTTGGGCACTGGCGCTTGTTATGTTGGTCTCAACCACCGGAATTTCGGTTAAATCGCTTGTTCCGTTTAAAAAAACGCTCAAAACTTTTGGGGTTGCTATCTTTTTCAACTATGTAGTTTTTTCATCGGTGGCCATCTTATTTGCGTGGTTTTTATTCCCCGATTATGCCTATTTTATGGGCATTGTGGTTATTGCATTTTCGCCACCGGGTATTGCCGTTATTCCATTTTCGAATATTTTGCATGGCAATTCGAGCTATACCATATTGGCAACTTTAGGTTCGTATTTGGCTGCTGTTCTTATACTTCCGTGGATTTTTGACGTGTTCCCCGGCAATTTGCAGCTTAGTAGAATCGATATTTTATTGTTTTTACTAAAAATAATTATTATCCCCCTATTGCTTTCGCGGATATTATTACTAAAAAAGATAAGACCATTTGTAGAGAAAAGCCGTGGAAGAATTACCGATTGGGGATTTGCTTTTATCATTTTTGTCGCTGTTGGGTTAAACAGGCATGTGTTTTTCGAGTTTTCCGATGTGTTAATTCGGAGTATTTTTCTTATTGCCTTGTTAACTTTCGGCTTAGGCGGTATTTATACTTGGTTGAATCGAAAGTTTAGTTGGGTCGATCGAAAAACAGAAACGAGCCAAAAATTGTTACTAACCATAAAAAGTAGTGGCTTTACCGCCACTACATCTCTTGCCTTATTTGGAAAAGAGGCTGCTGTGCCATCGGCAGTAATGGCAGTAATGGTTTTGGTTTATTTAATTTATTTAGGATTAAAAAAGTAGAATAGTTGCAAGTAACCTTTTTAGACACCGGTACATCGCAGGGAGTTCCTGTTATAGCATGTAATTGTCGTGTTTGCCGTTC
>JAWOEM010000526.1:0-7192 GCA_046482785.1 Salinivirgaceae bacterium | reverse complement strand
CGCCAACGTCAATTTTCAGTTTCACATTCTGCACAATCCGCTCGACATTGCCTTAAATTTCCAGTCGTTGGGCTTTAAGCGGTTGCACGTTGTGGATCTCGATGCGGCCAAAGGCAATGGATGTAGTAACTTTGAAGTAATTGAGCGGCTTGTGCAGAATGTGAACCTGAAAATTGACGTTGGCGGTGGTATTCGTTCGAAAGAACAGGTTGCTAAACTTTTTGAATTGGGCGTCGATGCCGTTAATATTGGGAGTTTGGCTATAAAGAACCCTGATGTTTTTTTTGATTGGCTCAATACATTTGGAGCCCACAAGATTTGGCTTTCTGCCGATGTTAGAGAGGGTTTTGTTGCTGTAAATGGCTGGCAAAACACCACAGATTATAGCATTGAGAAAGTATTGCAGCGATGTGCGAAATCAGGTTTAACCCATGCGGTTATTACTGCCATTGAGCGCGATGGAATGCTCTCAGGCCCCGATGTTTTGCTCTACGAAAAACTCGTGCAGCAATTTCCGGAAATCAATATTATTGCCAGTGGTGGCGTTTCCACGGAAGCCGATCTAAGTCAATTATCAAAAATGGGTATTCGGGGTGCAATAGTAGGAAAGGCTCTTTTAGATAATCCCGACCTTTTTTCTAATCGTAAAATTTAAAGCTATGCTGACAAAACGAATTATTCCATGTCTTGATGTGCGTAACGGACGTACGGTTAAGGGCATAAACTTTCGTGAAATTAGAGATGTGGGCGATCCTGTTGAACTCGGCCGAATGTATAGTCTGTCGGGTGCCGATGAGCTTGTATACCTGGATATTACAGCCAGTAACGAAAATCGAAATACCTTTCCTGAGCTCGTACAGCGTATTGCTAAGGAAATCAATATTCCGTTTACCGTAGGCGGTGGTATTAAAACAGTCTCCGATGCTGCCGTACTGTTAGAATCCGGCGCCGACAAAGTTTCAATCAATTCGGCCGCTTTGGCTAATCCCAATTTAATTTCCGATATAGCTTCCGCCTACGGAAACCAATGTGTGGTATTGGCTATCGATGCGCAATACCTAAATAATCAATGGGATGTATTTGCTAATGGCGGTTCGCGCGAAACTGGCAAAGAACTTTTTTCTTGGGCAATGGAAGGCGTAAACCACGGCGCAGGAGAAATATTGTTTACCTCGATGAATCATGATGGTACAACCAACGGATTTGCAAATAATGCATTGCGCAAATTGTCGTGCGAGGTGTCGGTTCCTGTTATAGCCTCTGGTGGAGCAGGTCAAATGGTTCACTTTGCCGAGGCTTTTACACATGGTGCCGCCGATGCCGCCCTTGCGGCCAGTGTCTTTCATTACGGAGATATTCAAATAGACGAACTAAAGGGGTATCTGCATAAGCAGCGTATTCCTGTTCGGTTGTGAAAAATGAGAAATAATTAATGGAACGATAAAAAACTATATTTATGAATAACCAACAACTCGATACGAGTATAATTAACTTTGATAAACAAACCGGTTTAGTACCTGCTGTTGTGCAAGATGCCGATACCATGCAAGTTTTGATGCTTGGCTATATGAATTTGTCAGCCGTCGAAAAGACGTTGGCAAGCCGACTGGTAACTTTTTTTAGCCGTAGTCGCCAACAAATTTGGGTGAAGGGCGAAACCAGCGGAAACTTTCTACAACTGAAAGAAATTAAGCTTGATTGCGATGCCGATACATTATTGGTGACCGCTATTCCGAAAGGTAATGTTTGTCACACTGGAAGTTATAACTGTTTTGGTGAAGAGAGGGAAAAGACTTGCAACTTTTTACCAACATTACAAAAGGTAATTGATGAACGAAAAAGGTTAATGCCTGAAAATTCTTACACTACCACGCTATTTGCCAAAGGAATCGATAAAATTGCACAGAAAGTAGGCGAAGAGGCCGTTGAAACAGTTATTGAGGCTAAAAATTCCAATGACGAACGGTTGCTCAACGAATCTGCCGATCTGCTTTATCACCTAATGGTGCTATTGAGTGCTCGCGAACTCTCCATTACTGATGTGGAGAAAGTTTTGGAAGATCGGCATGCTCAATAGCATACTTATTTGTAGCTTTTTTTATGATGTTTTGAGAGTTGGTTTTAAATTCCGCAAGCATATTTTTATGTATAACTTGCTTGCGGAATTTTGGGTTTACACCGCAAGCGTTAGATAAGCTTTATTTTGGCTGTTAAATTTCTGTACTCAAAAGTTGCGTTTCTTGCGTGCTGATGCAATCAGTTAGCCACAGGTTTATGTTAGCGTGCATCGAATTCTTTAAAAAGAGAAGGCGAAATCAGGATATATTTATATTTTTGCATCATTAAAATCAAAATATAATGGATAACACTATTCAATCGCAGGGTTTCGATTCATCGAACATAATTATGTTTATTGCTAAACGTTGGAAAATCGTGTTTGGCATTACTTTATTGGGTGCTATATTGGCCGCAGCGGCTACGTTTCTCATCACACCGCAGTTCAAATCTACCGTAATTATTTTTCCGGTCGAGTCTACTTCTTTTGCCAAAGATGTGGCTTCTGATTTGAATAGCAATAGTTTCCTTGATTTTGGCGATGAGATTGAGGTAGAAAAGTACTTGCAAATTTTGAATTCGGATCAACTGAAAGATATGGTTATCGATAAATTTAATTTGTACGACCACTACCATGTAGATCGCAATGATTCGAAACATAAAACGAAAATTAAAGAAAAGTACGATTCGAAAATTTCCATTGAGCGTACGAAATATTTAGCCATAAATATTGAGGTTCTTGATGAGGATCCCAAAAAGGCTGCTATAATTGCCAATGAAATCCCCGTCTTACTTGACTCCCTTATTAATAAAATTAAAAATGAACGCGCTTCAGTAGCTTTTAATTTATTGAATCAAAGATATGAGGGGCAAATGGAAGATTTACACTATATTCATGATACCCTAAGAACACTTCGTGAAAAAGGAGTACATTCCTACGAAGAGCAATCGGAACGCTACACTGAGGCATATGCCAAAGCATTGGCCGCCGGAAACATGGCGGGTGCCCAAAGAATTGAAGAACGGCTCGATATTTTAGCTGAATTCGGTGGTGCTTATGTTCAGTTCATTCAAGAAGAGGAGCATGCTGTTAATGTTCTTGGCCTTATTAAAAAGAAAATGCAGGAACTCAAAATGGATATCAATAATAAAGTTCCAAAGTCGTATATTGTTGAATATGCTTCGGTATCCGATAAAAAGGCCAAGCCGGTACGCTCACTCATTACCCTTGCGGCTGCTTTTGCAACATTTATTTTTATGGTGCTCTTGCTAATGATTAAAGAGTGGTCAAAAGAAACCAAATAATTCTTCGTTCATCGGTGCATAAACTGTTCAACAACGATACCGCATTATTTTTAGGCCTTGGAATTATATTTGTCCTTTTAAACGCAATAGGCATTGCAAAGGAAATATACGTTCTCAATGCATTGCCGCTCGCATTTGCCGTGGTGTGGTTTGCATTACGGTCTATGGATAAGCTTATTTTCACCATTATTTTTTTTACTCCACTATCGTTGCCATTGAGCGAATACATCGATGCACCAATCGATATGTTTTTGCCTACAGAACCGCTGCTTGTCGGTGTTTTATTCCTATTTATAATTCTGTTACCTACAAAAAAATATGTTAGTCCGGCAATTCTAAAACATCCAATTACTCAGGTAATTATTGCACATTTACTGTGGATGCTTTTTACTACGTTTACGAGTACCATGCCCGTGGTGTCCCTTAAATTTTTAGCAGTCCGGTTATGGTTTATTGTAGCCTTTTATTATTTACTCATATTCATTATTCTGAAAAATCGGGAAAAATACATTGAACGCATCATTTGGTTGTTTGCCCTTCCCATGATCATCGTAATTATTTATGCACTTTATAGGCACGCGACGTTGGGTATTTTTCAGAAAAAAATTGCACACTGGGCAGCAAATCCCTTTTTTAAAGATCATACAATTTATGGTGCTGTTTTGGCTATCTATGTTCCGGTACTAATTACCATGTTATTTCAGAAGGGCAGAACATTATTTTATCGCTATCTTACCTTTATCATCGCAGGGCTTTATCTTATCGCTACAATTTTTTCCTATTCACGCGCGGCATGGCTCAGTTTAATTGGTGCATTTGTACTATTTCTACTCATCAGGTTTAAGGTAAAATTCCAATATCTTGCTTTTTTTGGAGGTGTAGTTCTCTTGTTTTTAGCACTTTCGTGGACGCAAATAATGATTGTCTTACAAACAAACAGACAGGATAGCGCTGTGGATAATCTGGGCGATCATGTTCAATCGGTTTCCAACATTTCTAGCGACGCTTCCAATATGGAACGCTTGAACCGCTGGAGCTCCGCCTTTCGCATGTTTGCAGATAAGCCTCTTGTGGGCTATGGGCCGGGAACCTATATGTTTCAATATGGACCGTACCAAATGAGCTACGAAAAAACTATTATTTCCACAAATGCCGGCGATATGGGGAATGCGCATTCTGAATATTTTGGCCCATTATCAGAGCAGGGTGTGCCCGGTATGCTGCTATTTTTTCTTTTAGGTGTTACTGTAATTGTAACTGGTATCCGTCTATATCAACGGCTAACCGATCAGAATATGCGGCTCTACGTGCTGGGAGCTGTTCTTGGTCTTTTTACTTATTTCTTACACGCATTTTTGAATAATTTTTTAGATACCGATAAGGCATCTGCTCCATTCTGGGGGCTTACCGCCATTATAGTTGCACTTGATTTGTGGGAGAGGGGTGCAATAAAAAGCAAAGATCAATTGCCGAAATAAGATGACGACACTTGCTTTTACCTTAGACTCTGTAGAATTCATGAAATAGCTCACTATCGCCGTATTCAAACAGCGTTTGAGTATACTTTATTCGTAAAAGGTACCTGCTTATTTTGTTGCAATCCAGTAGATTATACAACCCCCGGTCTTTTGTTTTTGTAAAAACGTTATGCTTTTTGGAATCTATTTGAAAAAATACAGCGGGTTCTATTGTTTTTTTGCGGTTTTTTGGGTGTTTACAAAAATTCAAATCCGAACAGCGTTACATCATCGTCGTAGTTTCCTGAACCTTTATGCTGATCGAGTTCGTGAATTGTTTTGTTCACAATTTCTTCAATGTCGTGTTTCTGAACCAAAATATGCTCCATTATTCCGGTACCAAACTCTTCCATCTTTTCATTTTCTAACTCAACCATTCCGTCTGTATAAAGTAATAGGCGTGTTCCCGGTGTGGTGTATACTTCACCTAACTCGATGCTTGGAAGCTCATCGAACATGCCGACTCCTGTGCAGCCTGTTTTTAAATACTGTACTTGATACCCCGTTGGTTCATAAAAAATGGGGGGATTGTGCCCGGCGTTAATGTATTCTAAATGACGGGTGTCGGTATTGTATCGGCCAATAAATAAAGTGATAAACTTTTCTCCATTGGCGTTTTTCATTACCCGTTCGTTAAGTTTTATCACTACATCGGTAAGCGATTGATTTTCGCCTAAAAGAGCCCTGAGGTTTGCCTGGAAATTGGACATGAGCAGTGCCGCCGAAATTCCTTTTCCTGAAACATCAGCAACACAAAAACCATAGCTGTTTGATGATAGTTTTACAATGTCGTAATAGTCTCCACCAACTTCGAAGTGGGGCAAATAATAGGCTGCCGTTTTCAATTTGTCGTTATTGGGAAGGGAGGCATGGGTTGGAATAAGCATCGACTGCATTTTAGACGCTAACTCTAACTCTTTGTGTAGAACCTTTTGGTGTAAATTCTGATTGTATAAACGCTTGTTCTCAATGGCTACAATAAGTATGTTGGCCAACGTTTGAATAAAGTGAAGGTGCTTAATCGTAGGGCTTACTCCTACACGCTCTTCATCGATATCTCCAATAATCAGGTACGCTAAAACCCGTTCTTTATGCGATATAGGTATAATTACATCGAATAAGCCCAAGTGTGGATTTAACGTTGTTGTTAGATTTGTAATTTGTTGGTAATACAACAAGTCGTTTTCTACCGAAATGTCATCTACAATACGCTTGGGAATGCCATTAAAAACAAGCGTTTCCCACTTTTCGGTGTAGTTGAATAGAACTATTTTGCCAATGCTTAGATCTTCGCATAAAATGCGCATAAAGCGTTCAAGCAAATCCTTTATAGGCAGATTTTCATTGATCGCAAGAGTCAGATTAAGCAGAAAATCCAGCTTGAAATTGCAAAATTGCAGTCGTTGTAACGATGCCTTTCTTCCCATAATAAAATTTTATGTGCAATTTATGTAATTTTAAATGCAATGCAAAGTTTTGATATCGCCCTAATGCTCAAATTGTGTGAATTAATATAAGTGCTAATTGTTTTTTTGTGTAGTATTGTTTAAGCAATGTCTTAGTTCCATTTAAAAAAGAAACGAACGCTTATTTTCGGAAATCGAAATACGCAGCGTCCGTTTCTTTTTTTTCGTCTGAAAGTTTATTCCGGGTAATTAATACCTTTAATTTTTTATTTAACCCGCTCTAAATATGATCCTTCTGCGGTGTCAATCTTAATTTTATCACCTATGTTAATGAACAAAGGCACATTTATTTCTGTGCCGGTTTCTAATTTTGCCGGTTTCATGGCCGATGTCGATGTAGTATCGCCTCTAATACCGGGTTCTGTATAGGTTATTTCAAGTGTTACCTGAGGAGGTAATTCTGCAAATAATGGTTGTTCATTGTCTGCATGGAAAACGATATCTACATTCATGCCTTCTTTCAGAAACCCAAGGCCGGTAATTAATTTCTCATCAATTGGAATTTGTTCAAACGTTTCGTTGTGCATAAAAATCAAACCTGTTTCATCTTTATATAGGTACTGATGTGGTCTGCGCTCAATACGTACAATGTCTAGTTTGGCTCCGGAAGAAAAAGTGTTGTCTATTACCTTTCCGGTCTCAATGTTTTTCAATTTTGTGCGTACAAATGCGGGCCCTTTGCCGGGCTTTACATGCTGGAATTGTACAATTGCATACAAACCATTTTTGAAGTTTATGGTTAGTCCGTTACGAATATCTGTTGTATCTCCCATATTAAATATTTTTTGCAAATTTATATAAAATTCCCGAAGACATAACCCTCAGTAATAGTAATAAGTTGTTTTTCGC
>JAWOEM010000519.1:0-4357 GCA_046482785.1 Salinivirgaceae bacterium | reverse complement strand
TTACTGACTTTAAAATCTTGTCTCTATTTTTTTGCTCTTTCATGCAAACAAATTTACAAAAACTAATCCAATCATGCTATTTTTAAAATGTTTTTATGAGCCACCAACGAGGGTTTCGCATGGAGTATAGCAACTACCTTCGAAATAGCTGAAAAGTTTAGTTAAAGAAAAAGACAGATGGCTTCGTTTGTCTTCGCACGCCCCCCAGATCCGCCAGCCGGCGGAGGAACCGCCAACGCTCAGCTCGTGCGGAATTCAGTCCAATCAGCGACGTCATTGCGAGGGCGAAGCCCGTGGCAATCTGTTGCAATTGACCGCAACGGAAGCTCGAAACAGGTTGCTTCTCCGCCAGCCGGCGGATCGCAATGACGTTTCCAATTTTGGGTTTGGTTCTGTAATCAACCTGAAACATCTACTGAATTGCAAATTTAGCCGAACAATTATATGTTAAAATAGAAGGTAGTTTAAATTTTTAGCTTATGAAGTAACTGCAACGCCCGTTCAATGTCGATGGGTTTGTACATGTATTCAATGGCTCCGAGCTTTTTGGCCTGGTCAATGTCTTCTTTTTCGGTTTTGGCGCTTATAATAATTACCGGAATTTCTTTTGCCGATTCCATTTTTTTTATGCCCGATAAAACATCGAAGCCCGACATTTTGGGCATCATTAGATCTAAAAAAATGGCGTCGGGTGTGGAAACTTCCAGTTTTTTTAATGCTTTATGGCCATCTTCTGCAATAATTACATTGTACCCATTCTCCTCAAAAAAAGTCTCCATTAAAAATGTAGAAGTCGAGGAATCATCCACCACCATTATTGTTTTCTGTTTTGCCATATTAACAAGTTGAAAAATGCGTGTCAGCTCTTCAAAACGTAGTTTTTTACCAACACATTACACAAATATGCAAAAATTTTCTAAACATGGTAATATTTTGTTGATCTGGCCAAACATAAATTGGGGTTAATTGAAACATAAGAAAACATGAGGAAGCGCAGGTTACACATTGATATTTTTTGAATAACGGTAAGTGTTTTATACATTTACCAAACGTAATTTCTCAGTTGGGGGTATTTGCGTTAAAAATTGAACTTTAAACAATACGGCACGTGACAGAATCAGACAAAAGGTTATTGAGCAAGCTCTTCGACGGGCAACGAAGCATAACATACAACAGGGGCGAAACCATTTGCAAGCAGGGCGCAATTGCCAATCAGCTGATGCGCATAACCTCGGGGTTTGCCAAAATTTATATTGAACACAAAGGAAAAAACATCATTCTGCGAATCATTCGCAGCAACGATATTATTGGGCTTCACAACCTTTTTCACAACCAATACTTCAACTTTTCAGCCACAGCCATCACCTCGTGTCAAGTTCAGTCCATCACATCTGATGAGCTTAACGCTGTTTTTACAAAAGAAAGCACTAATTTTGCAGCCGTAATTGCGCACATTAACGAATACGCAGCCGGATACTTCAAACGATTTATCAGCTTAACGCAAAAACAAGTGCACGGACGGCTGGCCGATGCCATTCTGCACCTATCGGAAGATGTGTACCAAAGCAGTAGCTTTGAGCTGCACCTGACCAGAAAAGACATTGCAGAATACACCGGCATGAGCACAGAGAGCGTAATTCGAATAATTAAAGAGTTCCACAACGATAAAATTATTGAGCTGGACGGAAAAACACTGACAATAAAAAGCATGAAGCTGCTTCAAAAACTAAGTGACTTAGGATAAAAAGATTTTTCATGGCCGAATTTGACGAATACCGAACAATTAAAGAAAAAAGCAAGGGTTTTTATAAAGATAAAGGGAGTAAATTTCACGCATTTGCCTATCCGATTGTAACAGAAGACGAATTTAAGGAGAATTTACAGCAACTGAAAAAGGAGTTTCACGATGCCCGGCATCATGTATACGCCTTTAGGCTGGGAGCCGATAAAAAAACCTATAGGGCAAGCGACGACGGCGAACCGGCCAACTCATCGGGGCCACCCATACTGGGGCAACTCCACTCCTACAATCTCACAAACATAATGGTTGTGGTAATTCGCTACTTTGGCGGAACAAAACTGGGCATTCCCGGCCTCATTAACGCCTATAAAACAGCTGCTGCCGATGCCATAGAAAATGCAACCATCATCACCAAAAGGGAAACGCAGACCTTAAAAATAAATTTCGGATACCCCGATATGGATAAGATTATGCGGCTAATAAAAGAAGAAAACCTGAAAATTATTGACCAAAACTTTCATATAAACTGCTCTATCATTTTATCGATTCGCAAAAGAGATGTGGAGAATATTCACAGCCGACTAAACAAAATCGAAAACATTACAGCAGAAATACTTTAAAATTATGGAGCTATTGCAAAACCTCTGTCAGATTCACGCTCCGGCAGGTGAAGAGTACAACGTGCGCGATTTTATTATCGACTTCTTTACATCTCACGAAAACTGGAAACAAAAACCGGAACTATTTTACGGCAAGGGCTATCAAGATTGCCTCTTGGTAAAATTTGGAACCCCCACCAAAGCATTTATGGCCCATATGGATAATATTGGCTTTACGGCAGGCTACGAAAATGAATTAATTCCCATTGGAAGTCCCGCACACAACGACGAAAGCATCATTCGAAACGAGCAAAACCAATTTGTCGACATCTATTACGACAACAACCACAAAACATGGGTGCTAAAAAACGACATAACGCTAACGCCCGGTGAATCATGGTCGTGGAAACCACACTTTACCCAAAAAGAAAACTACATAGAAACACCATTTTTAGACAATCGGTTATCGATTTACACACTACTAAAGATGGCGCCCGAGCTCGAAAACACCGTTTTAGCTTTCAGTACTTACGAGGAAACGCCCCACGGAGGCAAGGCGGCCATGCTTGCGCGAATACTATTCGAAAAATGGCAAATCGATCAGATAATCATTACCGACATTACCTGGGAAACAGCATATGTAAAAACAGGAAAAGGTGTGGTTGTTTCGAGCCGCGACATTGGCATTCCGCGCAAAAAGTTTAAAGACCATATTTGCAAGTTGCTAACCACAGCAGGCATAGCGTACCAAACCGAAATTGAAAAATCGGGTGGCAGCGACGGCACGTCCATCAGTTCATCGCCCTACCCCATCGATTGGCTTTTTATTGGCGCTCCGGAAATTAATCCGCATGGCTATACAGAAAAGGTGCACATGAACGACATTGAAAGCATGATAAAAACATATAAACTACTAAGCAAAAAGCTCTAAACGATGCCAGTAAATATACTACCAACCATTATCAACCAAACCATACTGTAATGACAGAAAAAGTATCGTTTTTTACTCTGGGTTGCAAACTCAACTTTGCCGAAACCTCATCGTTGGCGAAAGCCTTTGAAAATAAAGGCTACGAACGCACAAACAAGCTGGCCGAGAGCGATATTGTAATTGTAAACACATGCTCGGTAACTTCACTGGCCGAAAAAAAAGGACGTAACATACTCGCCCGTGCAAAACGCGCAAACCCCAATGCAATTGTAGTGGCCATGGGCTGTTACGCACAGCTCAACCCAGAGGAACTGAAAGAGCTGAGTCACATTGACCTGATTTTGGGAAACGACGAGAAATTCAACATTTTCGATTATCTCAAAACACCGGGCGAACAGAAAATCTTCAGGCATCCGTACAAGGAAATTGCCCGTTTCGACGGTGCATACTCCAGCAGCGATCGCACACGCACATTTCTGAAGGTGCAAGACGGGTGCGACTATTTTTGCGCCTACTGCACCATTCCCATGGCACGCGGACTAAGCCGCAGTGCCAATATCGACAGCATATTAAAATCGATTGACGAAATTACACAAGCCGGATCGAAAGAAATTATTCTAACGGGTGTAAACATTGGCGATTTTGGTCGCAAAAACGGAGAAAGCTTTTACGAACTACTGCAAAAAATTGCAAAAACCAACCAGCCCCAGCGCCTTCGAATTAGCTCCATTGAGCCCAATCTTCTCACCAACGAAATAATTGAGCTTGCTGCACAAACGCCCCAAATAATGCCCCATTTCCACATTCCACTGCAATGTGGAACCGACGAAATGCTGCAAAAAATGAACAGACGCTACACCACAGACCTGTTCAAACAGCGTATAGAAAAAATCAGATCCGTATCGCCAAGCGCATTCATTGCTGCCGATGTAATTGTGGGCACACCCGGCGAAACAGACGAACTGCACCGCCAAGCAATAAATTTTATTGCAAGCCTGCAACTATCGGCACTACACGTATTTACCTACAGCCAGCGCCCCAACACTAAGGCGGCAACCATGGCAAACCAAGTTGATGCCGCCACAA
>JAWOEM010000435.1:0-4752 GCA_046482785.1 Salinivirgaceae bacterium | reverse complement strand
GCCGTTTCGCTGGCAGCACTAACGGCGCTGCAAGCTTTGCGCGATAAGGGAAGGTTAAAGCGAGGACAAACAACCGTAATTAACGGTGCCGGAGGCGGCGTGGGGCATTTTGCCGTGCAAATTGGGAAGTTGCTTGGCGCCAAGGTTATTGCTGTTAGCAGCGAGCGCAGTCGCGAGTTTGTGGAGTCGTTCCATCCCCATGAGCATATCGATTATAATCGTCCGCAGTGGTGGAAGAAAACCGAAAAAGTAGATGTATTTTTTGATGTGGCCGGAGTGTTAAGTTTTACCAAAGTGCTTGGTAAGTTGAAAAAAGGAGGTTCATATGTGAACACATTGCCGCGTCCAAAAATTTTGTTGCATAAACTAATGCAGCCATTTGTTGGCCGAAGGGTCGAGACATTGCTAATGCAGCAGCGCACCGACGACCTTATTTTGTTAAGTCAGTGGTTGGCAAACGAGCAGCTTAACGTACATGTGGACAAAGTTTTCGAGTTGAAAGATGTGCAGGACGCCCATCGCTATGCACAAAGTGGTCGTGTGCAAGGGAAAATTGTTATTACCATTCCGCAGTAGCACCAAATCGAAACCTGAAAAAGATTCTTCCCAACGGCGAATTGGGTTAGAATTCAGTTATTCAAAATTTACGAATAACTGCCTCCCCAAAAAGCCTATGCCGTTAAAAAGGCATTCTGGCCAGTGGTGCAATATCGTGCGACGAGAAATCTTTTTGCAAATATTTAAAATAACCCGTAATGGCAATCATTGCTGCATTATCGGTGGTGTAGCCAAATGGCGGAACAAATAGCTTTTTGTTGTGTTTCGCTGCATACTCCTCCAGTGCATTTCGTAGCCCGCTGTTTGCGCTCACACCGCCGGCTACAGCTATTTCTTGTGCTCCGGTCTCTTTCACCGCTTTTTTAAATTTCGACATCAGAATCTCAATAATCGTGCGTTGTAACGATGCGCATAAGTCCTTTTTGTTTTCTTCAATAAACTGGGGGTTTTCTTTCATTCGGTCGCGTAAAAAGTAGAGAAATGACGTTTTTAGTCCACTAAAGCTGTAGTTGAAGCCCTCAATGCGGGGTTTGTTGAATTGAAACGCATCGGGGTTTCCTTCTTTGGCCAATTTATCGATTATTGGGCCTCCGGGATAGCCCAAGTCCATTACTTTTGCGCACTTGTCAAAGGCTTCGCCCGCAGCATCGTCGATGGTGGTGCCTAGTATTTCCATTTCTAAGTGGCTGCGCACCAGTACTATTTGGCTGTGTCCGCCCGATACAAGTAAGCATAAAAACGGAAATGTTGGTTGGTTTGTATCGTTCTCGTCATCTTTTATAAAATGTGCCAATACGTGGGCTTGCAGGTGGTTTACCTCAACCATGGGAATGTTGAGCGCCATGGCCATTCCCTTTGTAAATGAAGTGCCAACAAGTAGCGATCCCAATAGTCCCGGTCCGCGCGTAAAAGCTATAGCCGAAATGTCCGTAGGAGTGTAACCAGCCTCCTTTATGGCTGTGTCTACTACCGGAACTATGTTTTGCTGGTGTGCCCGACTTGCCAGTTCGGGTACAACTCCTCCGTATTTTTCATGTACTGCTTGCGAAGAAACTATGTTGGAACGTATTACTCCATCGGTAATTACAGCTGCACTTGTATCGTCGCACGACGATTCGATGCCTAGAATAACAACAGGTATGGTATCCATTTTGTCTTTCTTTATAAAAATCCGACGATAAACTCCACTTTTTGTGTGTTTTCAATAAGCAAAAAGTAAATTTGTACGTTTGATTTTTAAATTTGTATAATCAACTTTTAATAGGGCAAAATTATCAAAAAAAGAAGATACATACTGGTTTGGGTGCTTATTTTCCTGCTATCGTTGCCATTTTTAATTTATATGGCAATGCTCGATAGCGGAATCCAAACCCGCTTGTCGCAATTGGTAGCCCGCCAATTGGAGTCTGTAACTAATTCTGAGATACATATTGGTCATATTTACCTGAAACCATTTCGTACCCTGGAACTAAACGATGTGTATGTTAGCGACGATCAAAAAGACACACTTTTTTATATTGAACAGCTTTCTGCATCCATAACCTGGCTGGGGATTTCTTCAGGCTATATTTGGCTAGATGAGGTTAACCTCGATAACGGGCGTGTGTACTTTAATACCGATAGTACAGGCGAAATGAATTTATTGCGATTCATAAATTCGTTTGGTTCCAGTACCGATACATCTTCATCTGATTTTACGCTCCGAATCAGCAATATTAATGTTCGGGAAACCCATTTTCGGCTCACGGGTTACCGCCCCGAGTATGTTCCCTACGGGATGAATTATGAGGACATGTTTTTTAAAAACCTAAACCTTGATAGCGAGGAGTTTAAGTTAGTCAATTCCGATATTTCCATGAATATTCAACATTTATCGGGGCGGGAACAGTGTGGTTTAGTAATTGATACCATTCGCGGAGATTTTGTAATGGATAGTGCCGGCATTGCACTCGAGAATACATTACTCCAGATAGATAGCTCCCGTATTAAGGCCAAATACCATCGGTTACGTTTCTCCGATTTTGAACAAATGAGCGACTTTCTGAACGAGGTGAAAATTGAGAGCAGTATCGAAGAATCGCATATTCGAACCGACGATATTGCATGGTTTGTACCCGATTTTAAGACGTATAATTTGCAAGCAAACGTTTCAGGAAAACTATCAGGTACGGTTAATCGCATGAAAGCCTCCAATCTTAAAGTTGCACTTACCGATTCTACATTTATTCATGCCAGCCTGTCTGTAAATGGATTGCCCGATATGGAAACCACGTTCATGTACGTAAATGTACATAACCTTAGCGGGTATAGTTCAGATTTAGCTCTTATTCCAATGTTGGCCGATAGCGCTGGAAATAGTCCGTTACCGCCACAAATAAAAACGTTTAGATATGCAGGGAATGTGAGCGGTTTTCTAACTGATTTGGTTGCCGATGGAACGCTTTATTCTAACGTAGGTAACGTGAGGTTGAATGTCAATTATCGTGAAAACGACGCAGCCGATATGGAAATTTCCGGTTTTGTACGTGGCTACAATATTCGAGTAGATCAACTGGCCGGTTCGGAAGAAATGTTGGGGAAAACCAAATTTAAGTCAACTATTCATGGAAAGTTTAAATCCGACGGAACATTTTCGCTTAACCTTGATGCCGAGGCCGATTATTTTGATTTTAACCAATACCGTATCCATAATATTGGAATCGATGGACTGCTTACCGAGGAGGCCTTCGATGGCGACATTGTAATTACCGATAGTGCACTGGATATTAATTTTACCGGTCATTTCGAATATGCAACAGAGTTGCTGAATCAGCGCTTTTTGCTGAACGTTCGGCATGCAAATTTGGCGAAGCTTAAACTCGATACCGATAGTGTTTCGGTGCTGAGCTGCGATGTTATGGCCAATGTAAATGGGCTGGCCGTTAATGCCATTAATGGCGATTTGAATGTGCTTGGACTTGATTATTTGCGCGGAGGCGATTCTATTTTTATCAACGAAATTAATTTGAAAATATCCCAAACCGAAGAGCAAAAATCGTTGCAAGTTAGTTCAGACTTTTTCGATATCGATATTTCAGGTCGGTTCCTTTTCGAAAATATATCACCGGCTGTTAGTCAGCTTGTAGAAACGTATTCCCCACAAACGGCTTGGGATACAACGCCGGTAACGGCCGACAAAACGGAATTTCGCCTCCGCATTAATATGATTAATATTCAGCCGCTAATAAAACTGTTTGTCCCCAATATTGCTGTTAGCAATAATACCAACCTTACCGGTAGGTTCAACAGAGAAGACGATTTGTTGTTAATTGAGGCTCGAAGCGATTACATCGAAATTGCAGGTATGAAAATGAATAAAGTCGATATTCGCAGCTATAACCTGCCCAACAGCATTCAGGCAACTGTAGCGAGCCGGAGCTTTAACTATGCAGGCGAATACGCATTGAGTAATCTCAAAGTGAGCTCAACCATACAGCCCGATTCCCTCGATTTAAACCTGAACTGGGATAACAGCGGCATAGCCGACTCGGCGCTTTATAGTGGAAACATTAACGCTAGTATCGGTTTAGGTAATTCCGATTCGACCCTGCTCCATAAATTTGCCGTGAATTTCGACCCGTCGTATTTTGTGGTTTCCGATACTTTATGGCGTATTGGGCGTAGCCGAGTGGCTGTAGATAGTACTTCCTATGAGTTTGTTAATTTCAATATCGAAAATGGATTTCAGTTTTTGAGGCTCGACGGTAAAATATCGGAAAACCCTTCCGATACCTTGCATTTTGAAGCCCAAAACATAAATATTGCTCCGCTAAACATGTTTACACAAGATGTAGGATTGCGGTTGCAGGGAGTGCTTAGCGCCGATTTGGAGCTTGCAAATTTATACGAAAATTTGTTCGTGGGTTCCAATATAAACCTGAAGCGCCTCACAATAAACGAACAACTGATTGGGAATACCGAAATATTTTCGGAGTGGGATCCTTTTCTGGAGATGATCCATCTTGAGTGGATTTCTACCATTCAAGATACCGAGGTACTCAATATTGTGGGCGATTACGATCCGGCATCGTCGGGTCTGAATTTTAGAATATTTATCGACCGTTTTAACCTTAGTATTTTGGAACCTTTCTTAGAAGGCGTTTTACACGATTTGGAAGGGCTCACCACAACCGAAATTATTTTAAAGGGCACTAC
>JAWOEM010000196.1:0-3634 GCA_046482785.1 Salinivirgaceae bacterium | reverse complement strand
GACTGGTCTCTTAAAGATGGCTATACTGCTAACTTAGAAAAAACCGGTACAGTTGACCCAATAGACTATACAAATGCTGAAATGGCCTTGAGAGGTGGTGCTATTATGGTTGCAGATACTGCATGGGGATGGAGTACGAATTATATGCCACATACTCCTGTTGTTGATGGTACGAACTATACTTATACTTGGGAAAATGTAACCTTGAAAAAAGATGAAGGTTTCAAGATTGTTCAAGTAGATCCTGAGCAGTGGTTTGGCGCTGGCGATGTTGAAATTACTGGTGCGACAAGTCTTCTTGGTGGTGATGATAATATTACTGTTACCTCGGATGCTGACGAAGTAGTTGTTAACTTAGAACTGCTGATTAAATCTGCCGAGTTCAAAAAAGAGTTTAAAGTTACTCTTGTTGAATAATATTCTTTTAAAAGATCGCCTGCTTGCAGGCGGTCTTTCTTTTCTCTAATTTACATTCTTTTGTCTTTTCTTGCTAATGAGTTTGTGAGTAGCTATATATTTGCTACTGAAAATCCGATGTCGTAACTCAAAATATATAGACTGTGAAAAATTATATTGTACACCATCCCTGGAAAATTATTGAAGAAGGGTACAAGCCCAAACTAAACCGAATTTCTGAAAGTCTTTTTAGCCTTGGGAACGGGAAGTTTGGCCAACGTGGAAATTTTGAAGAGTATTTTTCCGGTGAAACCTTACAAGGGAATTACCTTGGAGGCGTATACTACCCGGATAAAACGCGTGTTGGATGGTGGAAAAATGGCTATCCGGAATATTTTGCTAAAGTACTAAATGCGCCGGACTGGAACGGGATCCGAATAAAAATTAACAATCAGGAGCTCGATCCACACCGGCTTATTATTACAGACTTTAGCCGATATATCGATATGCAAGATGGTAGCCTAAATAAAAGCTATACCGCACAATTCGACGATGGAAAAAAAGTGAAAATACAGTCTACACGCTTTCTAAGTATTGTAAACGATGAATTGGGTGCCATAAAATATTGCATTACTCCAATCAACTTTTCAGGCGAAATCGAAGTTGTTTTGCCCATCGATGGCGATATTAAGAACGAGGATGCCAACTACGATGAGCAGTTCTGGAACGAAATTGAAAAATCTGCATCGGCTCGGGCGCCCTATTTAATCGTAGAAACACGCAAAACAGCCTTCCGGGCTTGTTATGCCATGCACTATTCCATTCAGGGCAATAGCAAATCCAAATCGCTTACACAATTCGATACCATTGAAAAACCTAAATATATAGCCCATAAACTTGATGTGGGCATCGAAGAAGGCCAAACCACCACCATTTACAAATATGTAGCTGTAGTGAGTTCCATGTATCATGAAAATGACGACATGAAAGAAGTGGCTGCCGAGGTGTTGGCCTACGCCAAACATAAAGGGTTTGGCAAAATGCTCGAAGAGCAAAAAGCTGCGTGGGACGAAAAATGGAATAATGCCGACATCGTAATCGAAGGCGATGTGGCTGCGCAGCAAGGAATTCGATACAATATTTTTCAACTGAATCAAACGTATACCGGTCAGGATGAGCGTTTGAATATTGGTCCAAAAGGATTTACAGGCGAAAAATATGGTGGTAGTACCTATTGGGATACAGAAGCATACCTAATTCCATTCTACTTGAGCACCTCAAAGCCCGAAGTTGCCAGGAATTTACTGATTTACCGCTTCAAGCATTTGCAAAAAGCAATAGAAAACGCCGAAAAGCTTGGGTTTAGTAATGGCGCTGCCCTTTATCCCATGGTAACCATGAATGGCGAAGAGTGCCACAACGAATGGGAAATTACGTTTGAAGAAATTCATCGGAATGGCGCTATTGCTCATGCAATTTACAACTATATTCGATATACCGATGATAAGGAATATTTGGCCGAATATGGCCTTGAAGTGCTCATTGCCATTTCGCGGTTTTGGGCGCAACGTGTCAATTTCTCACAAGAGAAACAACAATACGTAATGCTCCGCGTTACCGGCCCCAATGAGTACGATAATAATGTGAATAATAATTGGTACACCTTGCAAATGGCAAAGTGGACCATGGAATACACGCAGGAATCCATCGATTATGTAAAAAATACAATTCCTGAAGAGTGGCGCAGAATTGTTACCAAAGCATCGTTCGACGAGGCACAGGAGCTGAAAATGTGGGATAAAATATGCAATAACTTGTATGAGCCTTACGACGAAAAACGACAGGTTTTCTTGCAGCAAGATGGCTTCTTAGATAAGGAACTTCAGCCAACTACTGCCATTCCAAAGGAGCAGAAACCCATACACAAACATTGGTCGTGGGATCGTATTTTACGTTCGTGCTATATAAAACAGGCCGATGTGCTTCAGGGGCTCTACTTTTTTGAAGAGCGCTTCGATCAGGATACCATTCGCCGTAATTACGATTTCTATGAGCCAATGACGGTTCATGAATCGTCGTTGTCGGCCTGTATTCACTCCATTATGGCAGCCAAGTTGGGCGATGAAAAACGTTCTTACGAGTTTTATTTGTCTGCATCGCGGCTCGACCTCGATGATTACAATAGCGATACCGATGAGGGATTGCATGTTACAAGCATGGGCGGTACGTGGATGGCCATTGTTCAGGGATTTGGCGGTATGCGCCTGCGCAATAATATGCTGAGCTTTAGTCCGTTTATCCCCGAAAAGTGGGAGTCCTTTGCTTTTAAAATTATATTCCGAAATCATTTGCTCAATATTGCAATCGATAAAGCCAATGTGAGTATCTTTAATGAGGCCAATCAGCCCTTGGAAGTGAAAATATACAATGAAGTTTATACAATCGACGCTAATAGCAAAGTGGTGGTCGATATGAAACAAAATAAAGACTAAGAGCTGTGTGCTTTTAGGACGGGAATAATAATTCAAAGCGATGGTTATTCCTAAAGAAACCAGTTCATGCAATCTTACTGTGCGGCAGCGAAGACTGCCCGCAGTTGGGTTTGCATTTTAATGCAAAGCTTTTTTTTAGGCTAAACCAATATCGGTTCTTCATTTATTTTTGCTTGGTTAGTTTGTTCAAATTTATTCATTTGTAATGGTTGGTATCATGATACGTTTTTTAGTAAAGTTTTTTAGCGCAGTGGCGCTATCTGTTTTGTTTTTGGGCTGTTCGTTTCAGCAATCTTCATTCGATTTGCCCGAAAAAGATTTGATGGTGCGGCTGGCATCGCCCATTGCGTTAAATCCCGAAACCACCGTGGTACACGTGGCCGATTATTTTCCCACTCAGCCCACAATCGATTCGGTTACAACAACCATGGGCTTGGATGTTTCCTATTCCGACTCGCTGGTTCAATTGGTAGCCGTGCAACCGGGAATGCCCCAACTTGGAGTGTTATGCTTTTTTGTTGGAAAAAACCGGTATGATGTTTTACTAAAAGCATCGGCCAAGCAAGTAGTTGAATACGAATTTGTGGCCGATAAAGAATACAAACACGTGCAACTGAAAGGCGAATTTAATGCCTGGAATCCCGAAAATACAAATCTTACCCGGCAGGGCAGTCGTTGGATCACCACGCTCACGCTCGAACCGGGGAGTTATCAGTACTTAATTGTTGCCGATGGCGTTGAAATGC
>JAWOEM010000396.1:0-4449 GCA_046482785.1 Salinivirgaceae bacterium | reverse complement strand
GCGATGTCCGGAGAATAAATAATCTGGTATGTATCGATGCATCTAGAAAACATGGACGGCAAGGGTTTTCACGAGCATGGCCAGATTTAGTTGTAATGAACCAAGCGGTGATTGATAAAATCGATGATTCGTGGTCTCAGTTAAATATTGGTCAGTTCATTGAATCGCCATCCAAGGCATTAAAGTCTATTGCCGAGGAAACAGGTGCCGAACTAAGCTGAGGCTGTTTTTGGCATTAGCAAAAGCTCCCATTCCTTTTATGCAGATGGTCGCTACATCTCCGGCATCATGTGTTTATGGGAATTCGCTTGATTTTTTCATTTATCAAAAATAACTTTTCTTTTTCTCTCTACCGCGAATAAAGTTTCATCAAAAAGGGGAGTTCTTCGTTTTCCGGATTAATGCGCATGGCTTTTTGCAATTGATTGAATAATAGTCGCTTGTCGTTACGAAGCATGCCTTCCAGGCCGCGGGTCATCATTTTATTGCTTTCAATAAACCGTTTAAACATAAGTTCGTCGGGCACATTTTTAAAAACGCGCCACACCCCGTTTCTGGAAAAGTTAAGATGCGCCAGATTTGCCGGGAAATTTTCTTCCTCAAATACGCTGAAATTGAAAAATTCTACGTACGAACGGTTGTCGGTGTTGATTGGAATATTGGCATCGAAGTTTTCTATGGCTTGGCTGTCGTAGATCAATGATGCTGCAAGGTGATACGGATTGTCGTAAAAAAACGGATCTTTCCCCAGTGCTTCAATTTCTTTTGTCCATTGGTTAAAATCAATTTCAATGGGGTTCATACTTCCCATGAGTATGGCATGGTAGTGGCCGAGCCACACTACCGAGTTGGGGAAAACACTGTGAAAGGTTTTTATTAACCCAAGTAAATCAGTTTTGTTTAATTTGTGTAACGGCAAGTATTGAGTTACCATGCCTTTGGGTGTAAGGTGTTTGCGATAAAGTTCGAAATACGATTTGGTGTACAGGCTTCCCGATCCGAGTACGGGGTGGGTGGGATCGCTCGAAATGAAATCGTATTTTTTGTTGCTGGCTTGCAAGTAGTGTCGTCCATCGCCACTGTGAATTGTTAATCGGGGATCATTCAAAACATTATTGTTTAGATCGCTGTAGTATCGCGATGCTTCTTGTAGGTCGGGAATAAGTTCTACACAGTCGATGTGTTTAATTTGTTCGTGTTGTGCCACGGCTGACGTGGTTACGCCAATTCCAAACCCAATAATGAGTGCATTATCGCATTGCAGTCCGGCAAAAAATGGCATGTGACCCACCATTTTTACGGCTTTAATGGCATCGTAGCTGGAGCCGATAACCGAGGCGTTATTTACGTAAGTAGATTTTACACTGCTGCGGCTATTACGGGCCTCGCCCACAACAAGCGTACCCTGAACGGATTCGCTATAGTAAAGAATATCTTTCTTTTCGGCATGGAACGATGGGGGTAAAATGTGCATTGGGAGTTTCCCAATGATGAAAAGCATCAGTAATCCAATGGTCGATATGCTTATGATGGTTCGTGTTTTTGATACGGGTAGGTTTGTCTTTTTCAGGTAGATAATTCCTGCCAATAAAATTATTGCAATAATTAAAATACTCCGTGCTGCGCCAACGGTCGGGATAAACACAAATGCAGCCAGTAGAGGCCCAAAAAATGCTCCTGTGGCATTAAGTAGCATAATTCGTCCTACATTTTTTCCAATTTGTGATACGGAAGCTGTGTACAGATCGATGGCGAAGGGGAATGCATAGCCGGAGGCAGCTGAAACAGGCAGAATGACAATGATGCTTACCAAGGCCGGAATAATCAGTAAACGTGTAAAATGGGTATTAAACACTTCGTGCAATGGAATAAGCATGATTTCGGGTAAGTTGAGCAGAATGACTAGTCCTGCAATAGATAACCCGGCCATGAGCATCAGAATTTGGGTGATTCGTTGTGGTGCAACCGGTTTTTTTGTGGCGTGTTTTTTATAAAGCCAACTTCCGAAAAATATACCGACAATTACCAGTGATGCAATGAGTGCAAATGTGTAGCTGGTATTTGTTAAATAGACTTTGAGAATTCGAATCCAGGCTATTTGCAATGCAATTACAGATAACCCGCATAGAAACGTGAGAATGGCAGCTGGTTTTTGGTAATTTAATCTTTGCTTTGATGGTTTAATTTTTTGCTTTTGATTTTCTACCTCAGCAGGCGGCAATGCCATAAAACGGAATGCCGGGTAGATAAGTAAAATCATAACAGCAACTCCGGTAAATGCGGTAGCTTGCTGTCCAAATTGTCCCAGAAAAACAAACCCGGTAAGCAGGCCTCCCAGAGCACTTCCCAGCGTTTCTAAGCCATAGATGTGCCCCATGTGATGGCTGATCTGTCTGTCGGTTCGGATAATAATTTTGGAAATAACCGGTAATATTCCGCCCATAAAAAAGGTAGAAATGATCAGAGCAGTGAACGATATGCCATAAACAATAATTTCACGAAGAACGTAACTGGTTTTGCTCAGTGTTTCGTACAAACCTTGTAGTCCACGACTGAATAAGAAGTAGTTTGTGAGGTTGGTTAGCCCAATAATTGCAAAAAGAATTGCCAATGTGTTTTTAGGCGCAGTAACTTTATTGATAAAGCGTCCCCAGAAAACGCCGCCAACGCCCAGTCCGCCCATAAATGTAGCCAGTACAAGTGTAGAAGCAAAAACGGTTGAGCCCAAATACAACGATAGTAGCCGATTCCAACTAATTTCGAATATGAGGAATGTGAACCCGGCAAAGAATACAATCAGTTGTGGTATTAAGCTTATGTGTAAATTTTTTTTCATTCGTTTATAATGTTTGGTAGTGTTTATAGAAGTGTTGTAACACATTCGTATGATTTTATTACAGGAACTGACTTTTTACCGTAAAGTTGTTGGCAGCGAAAGTCTATTTTTCAGAGCGCAATTTATAAAAAATGCTTGTTTTAGAGGCAAGTCGTTCTTTATTAACTGAAAGTTCGGTTTTTGCATGATCCAGAGTACTTCTTAATACAGGGTGGTCAAAGTGTTAGTGTTTTCGTAAACAGCTATCATTAGCATTACGTTATAACCCATTCAGCTTGGCGCAACTTCTATTCTTTCCCGTAGCAATCGTAAAAGAACTGTACCAAGTTAAGTTGGCTATTATACCTTACCGTTTGGTAATAAATAATGATGGGAATTGGGCGATTGAGGTAAACTTTTTCAGGATAACCTTTTGCCAGTTTGTGCCGAATATTGGCTTTGTTTTGGTCGGTATTTAAAACCAACTGAGCCAACATCATGGCGTTATTAACGCGTATGCAACCGCTGCTGAAGGTGCGGAAGTCTTTATTGAACAGGTATTTCGATGGGGTATCATGTAAATATACCGAGTAGCGGTTGTCGAACATAAATTTGACCTGTCCCAGTGCATTGCCCGGATCGGTGTTTTGGAAGATTTTATACGGAAAGTTTGCTTGTGTGTATTTCGAAAAATCAATTTGCCGATGGTCGGTTCGCACTCCATTCATGGTTACAAACATATTTCGGTTGTCTAAAAACATGGAATCTTTTTGCATGCGAGGCAGAAACTTTTTAACGGCGATGGAATGGGGTACTGTCCAACACGGATTAAAAACCAAATAGTTGATTTTTGATGTTAATTCCGGCGTTTGGTTTTTATATTTCCCAACAATTACCTCGAACTGTTGAATGAGGGTATCGTTTCGGTAAAATCGCAGCATGTGTTCCGGTATATTTACTTCAACTCGTGTTTGAGGAAGTGAATCGGGCTGGTGTGTAACGCGTTTGCGCGTTGCTTCAAGGTGTTGGGTGTATTTTTTTATTGGCCAACTTAAAAAGCGAAACGTATTTTTGCCCGGAATGCCGTCTGCAGCAATGTTGTGCATCTGTTGAAAATGTTGTATGGCCGTTTCCGTAGCACTGTCGAAATGAACGGTGAGACTATCTTGCTCCAGCAATCCCAATTGCTTGAGTTTTCGCTTTATGGGAATAATGGCAATGCCGGAATCGCCTTTTCTGAGTAGTTTTCCGGGGTATTTTAAATTGAATTTTTGATTGTTATTTAGCGATTTGAAGAATGCCAACGATTTATTTATCTTCTTTAGTTGTAATTGTTTTGGGGTTAATGGTGGGGGAGTTGTATCGACCGTTACCGTATCTGTGGGTTTTGGTACTTCTGCTTTTATGTTTTCTGTTTCAATAGTGTCAAGAACCATGGTTTCCTGTTTATCAATAACAGGTTGCTGCGATGTTTTGCATTGAAACATCATTAAAGTGAGAAATAATATGGAAATCGTTAGTCGCAATGTGTATGTATATTTTGACGGAAAAATACGAAAAACCAGTGGATTTGCAAGCATTGAATTTTGTTGGTTCTATATCAGCGAGCAAGGCCATTCATCACAATCTTTATA